>JAFEEK010000009.1 GCA_018241165.1 Pseudomonadota bacterium | reverse complement strand
GCAGCCATCTCAAAGCTGTCGATGACGATGCCCATCTCGGTGTTCAGGTGCACCGAACGCTGGTCGAAATTGAACGAGCCGATGAACAGGCGTTTGCGGTCGACGGAAAACGTCTTGGCATGCAGGCTCGATGCCGAACTGCCATGCAGACCCTGTGCGCGCCACCAGCGCTTGCGCGCCGGAGACTGCCGACGCAGTTCGTAAATCTTCACGCCGGCGCGCAAAAGCTCGTGCCGACGCTTGGCGTAACCGGCATGCACGGCGAGTACGTCGGTGGCTTCCAGTGAGTTGGTCAGCACACTCACGTCCACGCCCGCGCGAGCACGCGCACAAATGCCTGCGGCGCCACGGCGCGTGGGAACCAGATACGGCGAGATGATGCGCAACTCGCGTTCGACCTCGCCGAGGATCCGCGCCAGGCGTGCCGCAAGCAGGTCCGATTCCTTTGCGTGCGCCAGGCCTTTTTTCGGATCGTCGCTGACCAGGCGCGCGGGCGCCCAGACCAGCGCCTGGCGTCTGGCCTGCAGGTCCTGCACCAGGGTCGAGCGGCGGATCGAATCCAGATAGGCCATCGCCTTTGGGCCCTGCACGCGTGCATTCGCTGCGACGGCGAAATGCGCCAACGCATCCGTACCGGCGGCTGCCAGCACCCGCGCGGCGGGAATCGCCGACGCGCTGTTCCAGTAACGTTCGAAATCCTGCTCGACCGCATCGGCGACCGGGCCGATGCCGAGCACATCCAGGTCCACGAACAAGGCCTGCTTGCCGGCATCGAAATACTCGTCGCCGATGTTGCGCCCGCCCACGATCGTGGCCAGTGCGTCGGCCGTGAACGACTTGTTGTGCATGCGCCGGTTCAGGCGCGAAAAATCGGTGAGATAGCCCAGCCAGCGCCAGCGGCGCTGACGAAACGGATTGAACAGGCGGATTTCGATGCGTGGATGGCTGTCCAGCGCCGCCAGAACGCCATCCATCCCGCCGGTGTTGTTGTCGTCGAGCAGCAGGCGGACGCGCACGCCGCGATCGGCCGCGCGACGAATCGCCTCGAACAACAAGGTGCCCGACAGGTCGTTGCGCCAGATGTAGTACTGCACGTCGAGCGTACGCGTCGCGGCATCGGCCAGCAGCACGCGCGCGGCCAGGCTCTCGCGCGCGTCGTGCAGCGCGATCAGCCCGGATTGTTCGGCATGCGCGCGCGCCTGCGCCGCCAGCGACACTTCGAGTGGACCGGCGGCGGATGCAGGTACTTCGGGCGCAGTCGCGGACATGCACCAATGCTGACGCGGATGCGGGGAGATGTCGAATCGGCGGTAGCTCAGGCGACTTGCAACTCCACGCGTCGTCCCAACGCGTGCAGCGCTTCTTCCAGTCGCGCAGATTTGGTTGCGTGCCTCGGATCGAGCGCGCGGCGAATTTCCTTTTCGTCCACATCGAGCCGGCGCGCCAGATCGGATTTGCTGACGTTGGCCTCGCGCATGGCAAGGTAGACCGCCAGTTTGAGCGCAGTACCGACCGGTGGAGAAACAAGCCTCTCGCCGCGCCGTGCCACGCTTGGCGCAGGAACATCCATGCCGCCGGCGAGGCGCGCGTGCAGCGCTTCATCCAGACAATCCTGCGCCTCGTTCATCGCATCCGCGATGGACTCGCCCTGGGTGATGGCTTCCGGCAAGTCGCGACAGGTCACGACAAAACCGCCGTCCTTGCGATCGGCGTGGAATCGAAACGGATAGGTGAAGGATTGCATGGGGGTTCCTACAGGTCGTTTTTCGCAATGCCAAGCTGCGCGAGCATCGCGTGCAGCGTTCCAGTCTTGAGTTCGTCTTTCGGATTGCGCACGATGGTGAAGCGTTCGCCGTAGTACAAAGTGACGTGGCTTCCCTTGCCACGCTCGGCGTCGACCCGGCACGCGACGCCGCGTTGTTTCGCCAGCCGCTCCATCTTCCGGATGAACTCGTTTCCGCGCACGCCGAGAGTCTCGGACATATTTGTCCGAATGTCAAACACGCCGCCGCGTCGCTCTCTGCGGCTACAATCCCCCGATGCCCGACGCCGCCCCGCCCATCGACGCCGCACGTTTCATCGCCAAATGGAGCGGCGTAACCGCGTCGGAGCTTTCCACCGCGCAGAGTTTTGCGCTCGACCTGTGCCACCTGCTCGGCGTCGAAGCGCCGCACCCCGATGCCGAGCAGCAGTACATGTTCGAGCGCCCCGTTTCATTCGTGCATGGTGACGGCAGCACCTCGGCCGGGCGCATCGACCTGTACAAGCGCGGCTGCTTCGTGCTCGAAGCGAAGAAATTGCGCCAAAACGCGAACACGCGCGGTTTCGACGACGCCATGCTGCGCGCGCGCAGTCAGGCCGAGCAATACGCCCGCGCCCTGCCCGCGTCCGAAGGCCGCCCGCCGTTCCTGATCGTCGTCGATGTCGGCAACCGCATCGAGTTGTATGCGGAATTCTCGCGCTCCGGCGCCACCTACACGCCGTTTCCCGATCCGCGCAGCTACCGCATCGCACTGGCCGATCTCGCCGACGAGCGCATCCGCGAACGCTTGCGCCTGGTGTGGACCGACCCGCTCGCGCTCGATCCCGCGCGCGCCTCCGCGCGCGTCACGCGCGAGATCGCCGCCAAGCTGGCGGAACTGGCGAAAAGCCTGGAACGCGCCGGCCATCGCGCCGAACTCGTCGCGCAGTTTCTGATGCGCTGCCTGTTCACCATGTTCGCCGAAGACGTGACCCTGCTGCCGCACGATGCGTTTCTGAACTTGCTGCAGAAACACGCGGACAGGCCCGACGTGGCCATGCGCATGTTGCACGGCCTGTGGTGCGACATGGACGCCGGCGGATTCTCCACCGCCATCGCCTGCGATGTGCTGCGCTTCAACGGCAAGTTGTTCAAGAACCGCGACACCCTGCCGCTGGATCGCACCCAGATCGCGCTGCTGATCGAAGCGGCGAAGGCGCAATGGCAACATGTGGAACCGGCGATCTTCGGCACCCTGCTTGAACGCGCGCTCGATCCGGACGAACGCCACAAGCTCGGCGCGCACTACACGCCACGCGCGTATGTCGAACGATTGGTGTTGCCGACGATCATCGAGCCGTTGCGCAAGCAGTGGAGCAATGCGCAGGCCGCCGCGCTCACGCTCGCCGCAGAAGGCAAGCACGACGAGGCCGTGGCCGCGTTGCGCGACTTCCATCACCGCCTGTGCAACGTGCGCGTGCTCGATCCGGCTTGCGGTTCGGGAAACTTTCTTTATGTGACGCTGGAACATTTGAAGCGTCTGGAAGGCGAAGTGTTCAACGCGCTGGACGAATTCGGCTTTCGCCAGGCCGATCTGGCCATCGCGGGCGAACGCGCGGACGCGAGCGCGGGCGAAACCGTCGATCCGCACAATTTGCTCGGCATCGAGCTGAATCCGCGCGCAGCAGCCATTGCCGAAGTGGTACTGTGGATCGGCTACCTGCAATGGCACTACCGCACGCGCGGCAACGTCAATCCGCCGATTCCGGTGGTGCGCGATTTCCGCAACATCGAAAACCGCGATGCAGTGCTGGCCTACGATGGCGTGGAATACGTCGCCGACGAACGCGGCGTGCCGGTTACGCGCTGGGACGGCAAGACCTACAAACCCTCGCCCGTCACCGGCGAGAACGTGCCCGACGAATCCGCGCGCGTGCCGCTGGAACGCTACGTCAACCCGCGCAAGGCGGCGTGGCCGCAGGCGGATTTCGTGGTGGGGAATCCGCCGTTTATTGGCGCGTCGAACGTGCGTCGCGCGCTTGGCGACGGTTACGCCGACGCGTTGCGCGCGACCTGGCCCGAAGTTCCCGAGTCGGCGGATTTCGTCATGCACTGGTGGCAGCACGCGGCGGCACTCACGCGCCTGGGCGCGTTGCAGCGATTCGGATTCATCACCACGAATTCGATTCGGCAGACGTTCAACCGGCGCGTGCTCGATGCGGCGCTTGCTCCAAGCTCAACAAAAGAACCGTCATTCCGGCGAAAGCCGGAATCCAGAGACTCTGCTCTTGATTCTGCTGCCCCAAAAAGGCAAAAGGCACTGGATTCCGGCTTTCCCCGGAGTGACGAGCAAAAGGCACTGGATTCCGGCTTTCCCCGGAATGACGAGCAAAAGGCACTGGATTCCGGCTTTCGCCGGAATGACGAGCAAAAGCCGCTCTCGCTCGTCTTCGCTATTCCCGACCATCCGTGGGTCGATACCACCGACGGCGCGGCTGTGCGCATCGCAATGACAGTCGGCAACCCCGGCGCGCACGCGGGGCGCTTGCTTACCGTCATCGATGAGCACGCAACCGATGAAGGCGAGGTCGCCGTCGATCTGCGCGAACAGCGCGGCATGATCCACACCGACTTGCGCATCGGTGCCAATGTGGCGAGCGCTGCGGCACTCATTTCCAACGCGGGCTTGAGCTGCCCCGGATTCAAATTGCATGGCGCAGGTTTCATCGTCACACCAGAGCGGGCGCGTGAACTCGGCCTTGGCAGCATCGCCGGCATTGAGAAATACATCCGGCCTTATCGCAATGGCCGTGACCTTACCGACACGCCTCGCGGCGTGATGGTGATCGACTTGTTTGGCCTCGAAGCGGGCGAAGTGCGTGCGAGTTTTCCTGCCGTTTATCAGCATGTCTTCGAACATGTGAAGCCAGAGCGCGACGCGAACAAACGCGCATCGTATCGCGACAACTGGTGGATTTTCGGCGAGCCGCGCGGTGCATTCCGTCCTGCGCTCGCAGGCTTGCCGCGTTACATCGCCACCGTCGAAACCGCAAAACATCGCACGTTCCAGTTTCTCGACGCGAGCATCGCGCCCGACAACATGCTGATCGCCATTGCGCTCGACGACGCTCACGCGCTCGGGGTGCTCTCGTCATCAATCCATGTCATTTGGGCACTCGCAGCAGGTGGCAGGCTCGGCGTCGGCAACGATCCGCGCTACAACAAATCCCGTTGCTTCGAGCCCTTCCCCTTCCCCGCCGCCACGCCCGAGCAGCAAACCCGCATCCGCGATCTGGCCGAACAACTCGACGCCATGCGCAAACGCCAGCAGGCGGCGCATCCCGAGCTGACCCTGACCGGCATGTACAACGTGCTGGAAAAACTGCGCAGCGGCGAGGCGCTGACGCCCAAGGAGCGTACGATCCACGAACACGGCCTTGTCTCCGTGCTGCGCCAGTTGCACGACGACCTCGACGCCGCCGTGCTCGATGCTTACGGCTGGAGCGATCTGTTGCCGCTGCTGCGTGTGGCGCATGGCAACGCTGTCGCTTTTCTCTCTCTTCCGCCTGCGCGAGATGGGCGGCGCGACGGTGATCTGGAACACCCCCTTC
>JAFEEK010000099.1 GCA_018241165.1 Pseudomonadota bacterium | reverse complement strand
TCCGCGTTCGAGGTATTCGCGCGCCTTGCCCCAGAGCTTTTCCTGCACGCACAGACGGCCGAGCGTAAGCAACAGCGCGGGACTGTCGGGCTGCGCAGACAGCCAGCCCTCCGCGCGCGCCAGGCGCGTATCCGCGTGCGCGGGACCGAGCTGGCCCCAGACCGCGACGAGGCGTTCGGACCACTGCTTGCGCAAGGCGGATTCGATTTCATCCATCGCCGCCAGCGGCTGGCCGAGCGTGGCCGAGCGGCGCGCATACGCTGCGATCGCCTCGGGCATGGCACGCTGCGCGCGCGGCAGTCCCGACCACAACGCATTCAGCGCTTCCCCGTCCGGCGCGGCGGACAGTGCGGCGGACAGAGCGCGCGCGCGCAGGGCGGTCAGCGCTTCGGGTGCCAGCGCATCAGCGGACGCGAGCGCATCCACGGCACGCAGTGCGAGCGCGTTGTCGCCGTCCAGCAGCGCCGCTTCGGCGAGCAGGCGCCAGCCGACCGGCGGCAGGTCGTTCTGGTCGGCGCGCGGCTTGAGCAAGGCAAGCGCGGCCTCGGCATTGCCGTGTTCGAGCAGGAATTGCGCACGCAAGGCAAGGGCCGCGGCCGGCGCGTGCCGGGAGGCTTCGTCCAGCGCCGTCTCGGTGCGCTCGGCGTCGCCACGCGCATGCGCGGCACGCGCGGTCGCGAGCAGGGCCGGCGCGTGCAGTTCGCGGTACTGCGAGGCCTTGTCCAACGCCTGCAAGGCGCGGCGGTGATCGCCTTCGGCAAGCGCCGTCAGGCCGGCAGCGAAGCGTTCGCGGCTGCGCCGCTGGCTGCGCGATTTCCACGCGCGTACCGGCCAGCGCAGGCCGCGCCAGAGCAGGCCGAGCACGATCCACGCAGCCAGCAAGGCGAACACCGCAAAGACCAGCGTGGTGTCGATGTGGGTGTGGCCGATACGGATCGAGAGCAACCCGGGATCGGCGGCGAGCGCCTGCCAGCCCCAGATTGCCGCGGCGGCGACCGCAAGCAGGCCGATCACGATAATCCACAATTTCACTTTTTCACCTCGTTGTGCCGGTCAGCCGCCTTGGCTGCGGCGAGTGCGTGGGTGGCGCGCAGATTGCGCAGATCCTTCAGTGCGACGCCGAGGACGGTCGGCGCCGGCGGCGCGAGTTGCGCCGTAGCCATGGCATCCAGTTCCTTGACGAAGGCGATCGTTTGCGGCGCCTGCGCGTCGAACGCGGCGCCGGTTTGCGCGCGCGCCTCGGCCACGGCGGCGCGGAAGCCGGCATCGTCGCGCGCCAGTGCCGCCGCTTGCGCGGCGCGCAAGTCGAGCTGGACCAGGTCGCGCGCCAGCGCGGCATCGCGCACCACGGTTTGCGCCTGCGCGGTGCTGGTGTCGCGGCGCACCTGTACGAACGCGCTGAACAGGCGGGTGAACGTGGATTCGTTCGCTTCCACCGGCGTGGACGGCAGGCGCGCGGCCTGCGGCAATCCGGCGACCTGGGCGCGCAGGCGCGACAGGCGCGTGGCGAGCGCGAACGGATCGGCGGCATGCAGGTCGTTCAGCGCGGCGATCTCGCCGGCGATGCTCTGGCGCACGGTGGAAAACGCCGCGTCGTCGACTTCGGCCAGCGCGGTATCGGCGGCGCGATAAGCCGCGATTGCCGCCGGTACGTCATGGAACAGCGTGAAGCGTTCGCCGCCGAGCGTGAGCAGCAGTTCGGCTTCGTCCAGCGCCAGCGCGTCGTGGCCGGACATGCGCAGATCGGCGAGGTTGGCGACCGCGTCTTCGGCCAACTGCACGCGCTGGCCGAGCGCCAGCAGTTGCTGGCGTACGGAAGCATCGACCTTGTCGCCATCGTCCAGGCGCGCGCGGAAGGCGTCGGCATTGCCGCGTACGCGCGCAACGGCGCGTCCCAGATCATCGACCTGCACTTGCAGGGCGGCGATTTGCGCGGCGGTATCGCGGTGCGGCGCGTAACGCCACCATGCGAACCCACCCGCCACGACAATCAGCAGCAGAACAAGAATGACAAGCGGTCCGCGGCGGCGCGGGGTTTCCGAAGTGGCGGGATCATGTTCGTCCATGCGCCAATGCTAGCGCGAAATGCACATTTACAGGCGATGCCGGGCCAGCGCGGCGCACGCAGTGGTCAGCAAATCGACTGGCGCCGCGCTCGCGGCGACATGCACGTTCGCGAACAGGCTGTCCCGCGCGATCGCGGCCAGGCGCTCGCTGCTGACCACGATTTCGCCCGCTGCCAGACGCGCGAACAGGTGCAAGGTCAGCGTTGCACGCAGGTTCGCCAGCGCTTCGGCGCTGGACACGAGCAGCAACAGCGGTGCGGGCGCCTGATCCAGCACCGCGAGTTGGCGCGTGGAATAGCGCGGCGCTTCGCGCCGATAGACGTCGATTCTGGCCAATCGCGCACGCTTGTCGCGCAGCGCTTGCGCGAGCAGTTCGCGACCGCCG
This sequence comes from Pseudomonadota bacterium, assembly GCA_018241165.1. Lineage (GTDB taxonomy): Bacteria > Pseudomonadota > Gammaproteobacteria > Xanthomonadales > Rhodanobacteraceae > Rudaea. Next base: position 2,070 of record JAFEEK010000099.1, on the reverse strand, counting down.
GGCGCGCCGATCAGGACCACGTGGCGACCGCGCAGGGATTGCAATGGCGGCAAGGCGAGCAGGCCTTCGCTGTCCTGGCGTTCGCGCGGCCATGCCACATCGCGGATGCCGCGGCGATGCAAGGCACGCGCGGTCGCGGCGCCGACCGCGCACACGCGCGTGGTGCGCGCAAAGCGCAATTTCGGATGCGCGGCGAACGCGAATTTCACCGCGGCGGGACTGACGAAGATGGCGACATCCGCCGAGCGCGCAGCGGCCAGCGCCGAGCGAATCGCCGCGCGATCCGGCGCCGCGCGCAGCACGCTGCCGGGCAGGCCGATGGCAACGCCGCCGAGTGCGCGGACGCGCCGTCGCAGCGATGCCGAAGTGGCGGCCGGACGCGTCACGATCACACTCGCGCCGGCGAGCGAGCCGTTGGTTTCGATCAGTCGCGCCATGTGCATGGATGCATGCTAACCCATGCTTGCGCCTGCGCAATGAACTGGCCACACTGCGCGGCCATGTCCGACGCCGTATCCGATCTCGAACGCCTGCTGCTCGCGCAGATCCCGCTGGCGCGCGCCATGGAATTGCGCATTCGCGACTACGATGGCGATCACCTGGCCATTGCCGCGCCGCTGGCGCCGAACATCAACGACAAGGGCTGCGCGTTCGGCGGCAGCCTGGTGAGCCTGCTCACGCTCGCCGGCTGGGGCTTGATCGTGTTGAAGCTGCGCGAGCTCGATCGCGCATGCGACGTCTATGTGCAGGACAGCGCGGTGCGCTATCTGGCGCCGGTGTGGGACGATTTCACCGCGCAGGCGCGACTTGCGCCGGGCGAATCCTGGGAAACATTCGCAGCCGCGCTCGCCGCGCGCGGACGCGCGCGCCTGAGCGTGGATTGCCGCGTTGCGCTGGCCGATGGTGCGGATGCGTGCACGTTGCAGGCGCGCTTCGTGGCGATCGCCAAGGCCTGAATGGCCTGGCCCTGAATGGCCAAACCCTGAAGTGTCGGAAAATTTGCGGCACAATGGCGCGACGCCATCGGAGTTTCGATCATGCGCACCATTGTGCTCGCTTGCGGATTCGCCTTGCTGGCCGGCTGCGTGTCGATGAGCGCGCAATCGGAAAGCCGCGCGCTGGAACTCACCTTGAATGCCTACGCCAACGCGATCCGCTGGGGCGACATCAATCAGGCTATTCCGTTCGTCGATCCGGAAACCCTGAAGAAACGCCCGCTGACCGCGCTCGACATCGACCGCTACAAACAGGTGCATTTCGCGTCCTACATCGAGCAGCCGGTGGTGCCGGTCGGCCCGCACGAGGTGCGCCAGCTGGTGAAGATCAGCCTGGTCAACGTCAACACCCAGGTCGAACGCGGCATCGTCGACAACCAGTTGTGGCGCTACGACGAAGGAAAAAAGCACTGGCTGCTGGTATCCGGATTGCCCGACATTACCCAGCACGCGACGCCGTAAGCGCTGGCGCGCGCCGGCATGCTGCCGCATAATCCGCGGCCTTGCCCCGCACGCCCGCACCCATGTCCCTGTTTCTGCAACGCCTGCCGGAGTTCCTCGGCCATCATCCGTTTCTGGCGCTCGCCCTGGTCGGCCTGATCGCGGCGATCATCGGCAACGAAATCGCGCGCCGCTTCCGCGGCTTCAGGGAATTGACCCCGGGCGCTTTGACCTTGCTGATCAATCGCGAGAGTCCGTTGCTGGTGGATGTGTCCAGCATTGCCGATTTCGAGAAGGGCCACATTGCCGGCGCGCGCCATGTCGCGATGAGCCAGTTCGATCCGGAGAACAAGGATCTGGCCAAGGTCCGCGAATTGCCGGTGGCGCTGGTATGCAAGACCGGCGCAACGTCGGCACAGGCTGCCGCGCGTCTGGTCAAGGCCGGATTCGCCAAGGTTTTCGTGCTCGGTGGCGGCATGACCGCATGGCGCGAAGCGGCCCTGCCAACGGCGCGGGGCAACAAGTAAACGCGTGCTTTAGGTGCCCCGGCATGGGATAATCCGCGCCCTTTTACCATTCGCAACGCATTCCGGAGTTTTCCATGGCCGACGAAACCATCCCAGTCAACGCCACT
>JAFEEK010000098.1 GCA_018241165.1 Pseudomonadota bacterium | reverse complement strand
TGACCACTTTGACGCGATCACGCAACTGGTGCTGCGCGATCATCAGCGCGCTTTCGATGCCTTCGTTCAGATCCATCGTGTCCATGCCGTCGCGGTCGACGCGCGAGAAGCCTTTCAGGTTCAGCACCAGCGTGGACAACTGCGCGAGGCCTTCGCTGGCATCGCCGAGCAACTCTTTCGCGTCCTTGAGCAGGGGGCTCTTTTCCACCGCTGCGCGCGCCTCGAACAACTTGCGCCGCGCTTCCTCGACGTGCTTGACCAACTTGTCGAGGCTGGCCTTGTCGGCGTTGAAGATGAGATCGACCGGTTGCAGGCAGACCTGCACGGCCGCGTCGTATTGCTTGACCAGCGTGCGGTAGTCGTCGAGCAGGTCGCCGACGACCTCGACATTGCTCTTGACGAAGCCGAGCGGCGTGTTGATCTCGTGCGCCACGCCGGCGACCATCTGGCCGAGGGAGGCGAGCTTGGTGGTGTGGATGACCTGCGACTGGCTGGCCTGCAGGCGCTTGAGCTCTTCTTCGGACTCGGAATTGCCCGCGCGCAGAACCAGCATCTGCCGGCGGGTGCGCATCAATTCGTAGCCGAGGCCGGCGCAAATCGCCAGCAGCAGGATGATCACGAGCAGCATGGGCGACACCTCCTCCGTGACGGCGCAGTATAAGCGCGGCAATGCCGCAAAAGCGCGACGGCATTGCCGATTGTCGCCGTTTCAGCACAGCCGGCCGCCTTGCGGCACTTGACGGCCTGCCTGCCTTCGCCGACGCTCGCGGGCAATTCGACAGCCTGGGGAGGGACCCATGAAATCCATGTTCTTGCTGGTCTTGCTGGTCTTGTTGTGCGGGTTTACCGGCGTTCCTGCGCACGCCGCAGGCGCGGATGCGCGCGACCTGCCGCCCGGATTGCAGATTCCGGCAGCGGCGCGGCCCGGTCCTTCATTCAACGTGGACAGTGCCACTGAAGCCTATCTGGACTTGTTGACGCCGCAGCAGCGCGCCCAGTCCGACGCCTACTTCGAGGGCGGCTACTGGCTGCAATTGTGGGGATTCGTCTATGGCCTGGGCGTTGCCGCCGTGCTGCTGTGGGGCGGCATCTCGCGGCGAATGCGCGATGCCGCACGGCGGCTCGGCAAGCGACCATGGGGCTACACGTGGATATATGCCGTGTTGTTCGTGCTTGCCTATTTCGTCCTGAGCCTGCCGTGGTCGATCTACACCGGTTTCGTGCGCGAGCACCAGTACGGCCTGGCGACGCAGGACTTCGCCGGCTGGTTCGGCGATGCGCTGAAGGACCTGCTGGTCAGCGCCATCGTGCTGCCGCTCGTGCTGGTCGCGGTCTACGCAGCGGTGCGCCGCGCCGGTGCGCGCTGGTGGATCTGGGCCAGCGGCATCGCATTCGTGTTCATCGTGTTCTTGAGCATGCTCGCGCCGGTCTATGTGGAACCGTTGTTCAACACGTACAAGCCGTTGCGCGACGGCCCCGCGCGCGATGCGGTGCTGTCGCTGGCGCGCGCGAACGGCATTCCCACCGAGCATGTCGTCGAGTTCGATGCTTCGCGCCAGACCACGCGCATCAGCGCCAACGTCGCCGGATTCGCCGGCACCACGCGCGTGGCGCTGAACGACAACCTGTTGAACAAGACCTCGCTGCCGGAAATCAAGGCCGTACTCGGTCACGAAATGGGCCACTACGTGCTCAACCACAACCTGCGCGGCACGATCTATTTCACCCTGGTGCTCGCGTTCGGTTTCTGGTTCACGCATCGTCTGTTCGACTGGTCGCTCAATCGCTGGGGCGGGCAATTGCGGCTGGAAGGACGTGGCGACCCGGCCGCGCTGCCGCTGGCATTCGCGATCCTGTCGATCTTCTTTTTCCTGGCCACGCCGTTGACCAATTCGATCACGCGCCAGATGGAAACCGAAGCGGACGCGTTCGGCCTGAATGCCGCGCGTGAGCCGAACGGGTTTGCGATGGTGGCGATGCGCTTGTCGACCTACCGCAAGATCCATCCCGGGCCGCTGGAGGAAATGGTCTTCTACGATCACCCCAGTGGTTACCAGCGCGTGCATGCGTCGATGGTCTGGCTCAAGGAGAATCAGGACAACCCGACCGCCAATGCGGCGTTGATGCCAGGCGCAAGCGCGCCGGCGCATCCCGTGGCAACGCCTTAGGCCCGATACGGGCCGAGCTTTTCGCTCCGGCCGCGGTTCGGATTATCATGGGCGTTCCCCCGCCTTGGCGGCGGCGGGATTCCGCAGGGAGGACGCATGGCCGAACTCAAGCAAGCCAAGGTGCCGGACATCGGCAATTACACCAACATCCCGGTGATCGAGGTGCTGGTCAAGCCGGGCGACACGGTTGCCAAGGACCAGGGCCTGGTCACGCTCGAATCGGACAAGGCGACGATGGAAGTCCCCGCGCCGTTTGCCGGCGTGGTCAAGGAATTGAAGGTCAAGCTGGGCGACGAGGTGTCGGAAGGCGCCGTCGTTGCCTTGATCGAGGCTGAAGGCGCGGCATTGGCTGGACCTCCCCCTGCGCAACGGGGGGAGGTGCCGAAGGCGGAGGGGGGCAAGCCAGCGACAACTGCTCCAATGCCCCCACCCCAGCCCTCCCCCGCAAGCGGAGGAGGGAGCAAGGGTGATGCTGCCCCACCGTCGCGGCAAAGTTCGCCGCCGATCGCGTTTGGCGCTGATACGGTTCTGCCTGGCAAGGTACCGCTGGCGAGTCCCGTTGTGCGCATGATCGCGCGCGAACTGGGCGTGGATCTGGCGCAGGTGACCGGCAGCGAACGCAACGGCCGCATCACCAAGCAGGACGTGCGCGCCTGGGTCAAACGCACCCTGGAAAGCGGCGGTCCGGCACGCGCAGCGAGCGGCGGCGGTGGACTGAACCTGCTGCCGTGGCCGAATGTGGACTTTTCCAGGTTCGGCGAAATCGAAACGCGCGCGCTGTCGAAGATCAAGAAGATTTCCGGCGCGAACCTGGCGCGCAACTGGGCGATGATCCCGCACGTCACCCAGCACGACGAGGCCGACATCACCGACCTTGAAGCACTGCGCGTTGCGCTGAACAAGGAACACGAAAAGGCCGGCATCAAGTTCACCATGCTCGCCTTCATCATCAAGGCGATGGTCGCGGCGTTGAAGAAGTATCCGGACTTCAACGCTTCGCTTGATGCGAGTGGCGAAAACCTGATCCTGAAAAAATACTTCCACGTCGGCTTTGCCGCCGACACGCCGAACGGCCTGGTCGTTCCCGTGTTGAAAAATGCGGATCAGAAAGGCCTGGTCGAGATCGCTACGGAATCGAGCGAATTGGCGAAAAAAGCGCGCGACGGCAAGCTCGGTCCCGCCGACATGTCCGGTGGCTGCATTTCGATTTCCTCGCTCGGCGGTATCGGCGGCACGGCGTTCACGCCCATCGTCAATGCCCCGGAAGTGGCGATCCTGGGCGTGTCCAAGTCGGCGATCAAGCCGGTGTGGGACGGCAAGGCGTTCGCACCGCGCCTGCTGCTGCCGCTGTCGTTGAGCTACGACCATCGCGTGATCGACGGCGCCGCCGCCGCGCGCTTTGCCGCGTATCTGGCGGCACTGCTCGCGGACATGCGCCGCAGCCTGCTCTGACACGACCGGCATGGACGAGTTCACCGACATCGCCATCGTCGACCTGGACGTGAACCGCACGACCTGGTCGCGGGTGCATTCGTCGATGCGTTCCCTGTACCTCAAACTCAACCGCGACCCGAATCCGGAATGGACGCGGCTGTTCTTCGAGGAGCGCAACTCGCGCGTGGAGATCAAACGCCACGGCCTGTGGATCGAGGAAGGCTACATCGTTTTCGATTGCCTGCTGATCGACGTCGACGACTACCACTTGCCCGACATTCGCCAGTCGATCGACTACGCGAACGCGCGCTCGCGCGTGCTGGTCGAAGCGCGCCATGCAGAAGTCGAACGCCTGCGCGACGAAGCACAAAGCGAAGCGCACATGCTTGGCGCGTTGCGCGCTTCCATCCGCGCGCCGGTTGCCAAGCCCGTACCGGTCGCGGAAACGGCCAAGGCCGTGGAGCCGGTCACGATGGCGGCCGAAACCGAAGCCGTGCCGGGGGCGGAAGTGCCCATGCCGCTGGATGCTCAGGTCGAGCCACTGCACGTCGAACGCGAGGCCGTGCTCGAAGCCAAACGCAACGACTGGCGCGCGCGCTTTCGCGCCGCGTTTCACCGCAACAGATAAAGGAGCACGCCGTGGCGACGACGGAAGTCAAGGTTCCGGATATCGGCAATTACAGCAACATCCCGGTCATCGAGGTGCTGGTGAAGGCCGGCGACGCGGTGAAGAAGGATCAGGGGCTGGTTACGCTGGAATCCGACAAGGCGACGATGGAGGTACCGTCGACCGCCGCCGGTGTCGTCAAGGAAGTGAAAGTGAAACTCGGCGACGAGGTGTCGGAAGGTCACGTCGTTGCGGTGATTGAAACGAGCGGTAGCGAGACTGCCGCGAAATCGCCTCTCCCGCTGGCGGGAGAGGCCGCCGCACATGGTGCGGCGGGTGAGGGTGGCACCAATGGCGCAAAACCACCCTCACCCCAGCCCTCTCCCGCCAGCGGGAGAGGGGGACAAAGCGCTACGCCGCAGGCAGTGCACTCTTCCGGCCGCAAAGCCGATATCGAATGCCAGGCCTGCGTACTCGGTTCCGGCCCTGGCGGCTATACCGCGGCGTTTCGCGCGGCGGACCTGGGCCTCAACACGGTGTTGATCGAACGCTATGCCACGCTCGGCGGCGTGTGCCTGAATGTCGGCTGCATTCCGTCCAAGGCGCTGTTGCACGCGGCGAAAGTGATCGACGAAGCCGCGCATGCGGCCGATATCGGCATCACGTTCGGCAAGCCTGCAATCGACATCGGCAAGTTGCGCGGCTTCAAGGAAAAGGTCGTCGCGCAATTGACCGGCGGCCTTGCCGGCATGGCCAAGCAGCGCAAGGTCACGACGGTGCAAGGCACGGGCAAATTCGTATCGTCCAACGAAATCGAAGTTGACACGAAAGACGGCAAGAAGCTCGTGCGTTTCGAGAAGGCCATCATCGCCGCCGGTTCGCAGGCGGTGAAGCTGCCCGGGTTCCCCTGGGACGATCCGCGCATGATGGACTCCACCGATGCGCTGTTGCTCGGCGACGTGCCGAAAAAATTGCTCGTGGTCGGCGGCGGCATCATCGGTCTGGAAATGGCCTGCGTGTATGAAGCACTTGGTTCGCAAGTCACCGTGGTCGAGATGCTCGATCAGCTCATGCCCGGCGCGGACGTCGACCTCGTGCGTCCGCTCGCTCAGCGCCTGGGCAAACGCTACGCCGGCATTCATCTGAAGGTAAAGGTCGCGAAGATCGAGGCGACCAAGGCCGGTTTGAAAGCGACGTTTGAGGGCGAGAGGGCGCCCGAGCCGCAGCTTTACGACCGCGTCCTCGTCGCCATCGGCCGCTCACCGAACGGCAAGAAGATCGATGTGGACAAGGCCGGTGTCGCGGTCACCGATCGTGGATTCATTCCGGTCGACAAACAGATGCGCACGAACGTGCCGCACATCTTCGCGATCGGCGACATCGTCGGCCAGCCCATGCTCGCGCACAAGGCCACGCACGAAGGCAAGGTCGCCGCCGAAGTGTGCGCCGGACACAAGAGCGAATTCGTCGCGCGCGTGATCCCGTCCGTGGCCTACACCGATCCGGAAATCGCCTGGGTCGGCGTGACCGAAACCGAGGCGAAGCAGCAGGGCATCCAGTACGGCGTCGGCAAGTTCCCGCATGCCGCATCCGGTCGCGCCATCGGCATCGCGCGCACCGAAGGCTTCACCAAACTGATTTTCGACGAGGCCACGCATCGCATCATCGGAGCGGGCGTCACCTGTCCGAACGCGGGCGAATTGATCTCGGAACTGGCGCTTGCGATCGAGATGGGTTGCGAAGCCGGCGACATCGGCCTGACCGTGCATCCGCATCCGACGTTATCCGAATCCGTCGGCATGGC
>JAFEEK010000097.1 GCA_018241165.1 Pseudomonadota bacterium | reverse complement strand
TCGCATCGGCGCGCGCCACGTGCATCTGCTCGTTGGCGCTTCGTATGGCGGCGCGGTTGCCCAGCATCTGGCAGTACTGCTCGGCGCGCGTTTGCGTCGTCTCGTGCTGCTTTGCGCTGCGCACCGAAGTTCGGCGTATGCGCGCGCGCTGCGCCATGTGCAGCGCGCGATTCTGGGACTGGGTGGTGATTCGACGGCGGCGCTGGTACTGGCGCGCGAGCTGGCGATCCTGGGTTACGTCACCGCGCCGGAGATCGAATCGCGTTTCCCGGATGCGGATGCCGTCGTGCCGTGGCTGGCGCATCATGGCGACAAATTCGCCGCGCGCTTCACGGCCGATGCGTACCGGTGCCTGGGCGCATCGCTGGATACGCACCGCATCGATCCGGCCACGATTCGTGTGCCGACGACACTGTTCGGCGTGCGTGAGGATGTGCTGGCGCCTCCGGCGCTGCTGCGCGAGTACGCCGCGCTCGCGCCACACTGCGAGTACGTGGAGATTTCCTCGATCCATGGACACGATGCGTTCCTGAAAGAGGAATCGAGCGTCGGCAAGACACTGCGCAATGCACTGGGAGATGTCGCATGAGCCGCAACCTGAACACCATCGCGGTGCGCGCTGGCGTGGACGTGGACACCGCGCATGGTGCGGTGATGCCGCCGCTGTACCTGTCGAGCAATTACAGCTTTGCCGGATTCGCGCAAAAGCGCCAGTACGACTACACGCGTTCGGGCAATCCTACGCGCGACACGCTTGCCGGCGCGCTGGCCGAACTCGAAGGCGGCGCAGGCGGCGTGATCACCGCATCCGGCATGGCCGCGGTGGCGTTGCTGACCGCGCAACTCAAGCCCGGCGACCTGCTGCTGGCCCCCCACGATTGCTACGGCGGCAGCCACCGCCTGTTCCGCTCGCAGGCCGCGCGAGGCCTGTATGCGGTCGAGTTCGTCGACTTTTCCGATGCGGCGGCATTGACCACGGCGCTGGCGCGCAAACCGAAACTGGTCTGGATCGAAACGCCGAGCAATCCGTTGTTGCGCATCACCGACATTGCCGCCACCTGTGCAACGGCGCATGCGTTCGGAGCGATCGTCGCAGTGGACAACACCTTCCTGTCTCCGGCCTTGCAGCAGCCGCTCGCGCTCGGCGCGGACGTGGTCGTGCACTCGACGACGAAATACATCAACGGCCATTCCGATGTCGTCGGCGGTGCGGTGGTGTGGAAGGACGCCGGCGTCGGCGAGGAACTGGCGTGGTGGTGCAACTGCCTCGGTCTGGGCGGTGCGCCCTTCGACAGTTTTCTCACCTTGCGCGGACTGCGCACGCTTGGCCCGCGCCTGGCCGTGCATCAGGCCAACGCATCGGCGCTGGCCGAACTTCTGCTCGAAAGCGATGTGGTGGAAAAAGTATACTTTCCGGGGCTGAGCCGGCATCCGGGACACTTGCTCGCGCGCCGGCAGCAGCGTGGTTTCGGCGCGATGTTGAGTTTCGATCTTGCCGGTGGCGAAGCCGCAGCCGCAGCATTCGTCGATGGCCTGGAATTCCTTACCCTGGCCGAATCTCTCGGCGGCGTGGAAAGCCTCGTCGCGCATCCGGCGACGATGACCCATGCCAGCATGGATGCCGATGCGCGCCGCCGCGCCGGCATCGGCGACGGCTTGTTGCGGCTGTCGGTCGGCATCGAAGCGCTGGAAGACCTGCGCGCCGACATCGAACGTGGATTGGCGCGCGCGGTGCTTGTGGCGGAACGCCGCGCGGCGTAATGCAATCGTTTATGGTCGTCGCGCGATCGAGAAGTTCTCGACCCACACCAATTCGCACGCGCCTGCTCCGCTGTCGCTGCGCGTGAGCGAACTGATCCATGCGCTCCCGTCCGCGGCGTCGGCCCGCACCAGGTAGCCGTCGAACGAAACCACGTCGCCCGCACGAACGCGCTCGATTTCGTGCTGTGTCGAACGGTCTGCGGGGATCAGGTGCATGTTCGCGCTGGATTCGATGATTTCGCGTTCCGGAATCGGCAGTTTTTCATACGTGTCCACGTGCCAGAAATAGAATCGCCCGGATTGCGAAATGTCGATGTCTTTCAGCACTTCGCTGTCGGACATGCGGCCCCAGCCCAGAGCCAGGTCCACCGGAACAAGCTTGGCGCCGGCATCGAATCGATAGTCCGCGCGCGACAGCACGCGCGCCGTGACTGAAAACCGTGCGAGCGGCTTGATCGTGTAGTCGCCCTTGCGCCATGGCCGGGGCGCGCCGCCTAGCGCGGTTTGCGCGGGAATGTCCGGCGCAACTTCGCCGGGTGCATGCGGAATCGGCCGATGCGCGCGCTGCCAGACTGCCAGCGCAACCAGCGCGGCAAGCACCAGCAGCAGGTTGCGGGCGTTCAATCCAGGTCCGCGGCCAGGGCCGCGCACGTGATCGCACCGAGTGCTTCCACACCCTGGTACGCCGCATGGTCGACAGCCATTTCGATGCGCCTGCCGCTCTTGATTGCGGCGACGTGCGCCGGTGTCAATTCGAAGCGCAGGAAATGCACGGCCGAGGTTTTCTGCGCGTTGCTGCGCTCCATGTCTTCGTCGGCAATGGCGATGACCGAGGCCAGGCCGGCAACGCGCAATGCGATGTGCTGTTCGATGCCGTGCAATTCGACAAGCTTGCGCGTGCGTTCGTTCGCGTCGGGATATTCGATCAGCAGCGTCGCCTTGAGATTGGCGCCGTCAGGGATCAGCGGATTGTAGGCATCGAGTTCGTCGCGGATGCCGGCTTGCTCGAAGATGCGCTCGATGCGCAGCATTTCCTGCACCTGGTACTGGATCGTCAGGCGATCCTCGAACAGCAGCGACAGATGCGCGCCCAACGCCACTTTGCGCGCCTGCTTGTGTTCCAGCACGCGCGCACGGAAGGCAGGGCGTTCGCGCGCGTAGGTTTCAAGGGAAAATAAATCTGATGGCGTAAGCTTTTGCATTGGCGATTTCCAGGTACTTTAATACTCCGCCTCTCCCGCTGGCGGGAGAGGCCGCGCCGCAGGCGCGGGTGAGGGTGGATGTTTGCGCGTTGGCACCACCCTCACCCCAACCCTCTCCCGCCAGCGGGAGAGGGGGCAAGGACTCAAATCCCGTACGCCTTGCGCAGCAAACCGATCGGGCTTTCCGCGGGTGGCTTGTCGTGCAGCCCATGCGCGATATGGCTCGCCGCCATCGGGCAATCGCTGGCGAAATGCGCAGGCGCGATCTGCTCGACACGCGTTTCCACGGGTTTGGCGATCTTGCGCGAAAACGCGTAGCTCTTCTTTTTCACGCCATACGTGCCGTCGTGGCCGGAGCAGCGCTCGATCATCTGGATTTCCGTGCCCGGCACCAATGCCAGCACATCGCGCGTCTTCGGGCCGATATTCTGCACGCGCTGGTGGCAGGGCGCGTGATAGGCGATCGTGCCGAGCGCATTCGGAAATTGGGTCTTCAGCAGACCGGCCTGGTGGCGCTGCCACAGGTATTCGAACGGATCGAAGATATGGCGCTTGACCAGTTGCACGTCCTCGTCGTCGGGAAACATCAGCGGCAGTTCCTGCTTGAACATCAGCACGCACGAGGGAATCGTCGCGCTGATGTCCCAACCGTCGCGGATCGTTGCGGCCAGCACCGGGATGTTCTGCTGTTTGTACTTTTCCACGGATTCCAGATCGCCGAGTTCGAGCTTGGGCATGCCGCAGCACACTTCGCGTTCTATGAGT
>JAFEEK010000096.1 GCA_018241165.1 Pseudomonadota bacterium | reverse complement strand
TCCCACTCGATCGTTGCCGGCGGTTTTCCGCTCACGTCGTAAACAACGCGCGAGATTCCGCGCAGTTCGTTGATGATGCGGTTGGAAACCTTGCCGAGAAATTCGTACGGCAGATGCGCCCAGTGCGCGGTCATGAAATCGATGGTCTCGACCGCGCGCAGTGCGATAACCCATTCGTAGGCACGCGCGTCGCCGACCACGCCGACGGATTTGACCGGCAGGAACACGGCGAATGCCTGGCTGACCCGGTCGTACAAACCTGCGCTGCGCAATTCGCCGATGAAAATGTCGTCGGCGCGTTGCAGCAACTCGACGTATTCGGGTTTGACTTCGCCAAGCACGCGCACGCCCAGCCCCGGCCCCGGGAACGGATGGCGATAGACCATCTCACGCGGCAGGCCGAGTTCCACGCCGATGCGGCGCACCTCGTCCTTGAACAATTCGCGCAGCGGTTCGACCAGCTTCAACTTCATCTTTTCCGGCAGGCCACCGACATTGTGATGCGACTTGATCACATGCGCCTTGCCGGTCTTGCTGCCGGCCGATTCGATCACGTCGGGGTAGATCGTGCCCTGCGCCAGCCAGCGGATGCCTTCGAGCTTGGCTGACTCCTCATCGAAAATATCGATGAAAAGCTTGCCGATGACCTTGCGCTTGGCTTCCGGGTCGCTCACGCCAGCCAGCGCGGCAAAATAGCGCGGGCGCGCATCGACGCGAATCACATTCACGCCCATGTGCTTGTGCATCGTCGCCATGACCTGATCGCCTTCGTTGAAGCGCAACAGGCCGGTATCGACAAACACGCAAGTCAGCTGATCGCCGATCGCGCGCTTGAGCAGCGCGGCGACGACCGAGGAATCCACACCGCCGGAAAGGCCAAGCAAGACTCGATCCGAACCGACTTGCTGGCGAATCCGCGCCACGGCGTCGTCGATGATGTTGGCCGCGGTCCATAGCGTGGCGCAGCCACAGATGTCCACGACGAAACGGCGCAGGATTTCCGCGCCGTATTCGGTATGCGTGACTTCCGGATGGAATTGCACGCCGTACCAGTGGCGCTTGTCATCCGCCATCGCCGCAATCGGCAAATCGTGCGTCGCGGCAGTGATGGCAAACCCCGGCGGTACTGCGGTAACGCGATCACCGTGCGACATCCACGCCGTGGAGTTCTTGAGCGGCAATCCGTCGAACAGGCGATTCGACGCAGTCGGCGTCAGCGTCGCTTGACCGAACTCGCGTGTGTGCCCGCCTTCGGTCTTGCCGCCGAGCTGCACGGCCATGGTCTGCATGCCATAGCAGATGCCAAGCAGCGGCACGCCAGCATCGAACACATTCTGTGGCGCGCGTGGCGAGTTCGCCTCTATCGTCGATTCGGGACCACCGGACAGGATGATTCCCTTTGGTGCGAAATTTTCGATCTCGGCCGTATCATGATCCCAGGCCCAGATTTCGCAGTAGACGCCGATTTCGCGGATGCGCCGCGCGATCAGTTGCGTGTACTGCGCGCCGAAATCGAGGATCAGAATCTTGTCGCGATGGATGTTTTGCATTTCCAGGACTCAGGACAGTGCTGCTTCGAGCAATGGATGGCGCTTTGCCGAGAATGGGTTGACGATGGTCAGGCCGCGCCAGACGAAGCCATCTTGCATGTCTTCGGATATCAGGACGCGACAGTTGGCTTCCGCCGCGCTGGACAAGATGATCGCATTCCAGATGGTGAATTGGTGATTTGCCACCAGGTCCATCGCGGCAAGCAGGGTCGACTCCGTGGTCTCCAGCGGACAGTAGATGTCGCGCATGTTGAGTATCGTGGCACGCGCGATTTCAGCGCTGTATCCGGCCTTTCGGGTCAGGACACGAAACACTTCACCCAGCGCCTGCACCGGTACGAAAGATTCCCTGAACGGCAAGCGTCTTGCGATGTCGCGGGCTATATCCCTCCGCTTGGCATCATTGGTGCCCTCGGCGTAGAGCAGGAAATTCGAATCCAACGCGATTCGCATCAGTCGTCGTACAACTCATCGCGTGTCCAGCGAGGAAGATTCAAGGTCTTCTGTTTAGTCCAGCGTTGCTGCATCTTCCGGAACGCGGCTTTGCGAACCGCGCTATCGTCTTCTTCCTTGATCGGCACGATCTTGGCCACGGGTTTGCCATGCGCGGTGACGATGTAGGTCGCACCCTCCTCGCGCACGCCGCGCAGGATCTGCGAGAAATGGCGGTTGGCGTCGGCAGCTGAGATGGATTCGCTCATGGCATCACCAGAATGTAGTGATTTGCACTACATTCTCACAAATCCTGCTGTCGCGCAAGCTGCGCGCGACAAGCATCAATCCAACCGGTAATTCGGCGCTTCTTTGGTGATCGCCACGTCGTGCACATGCGACTCGCGCACGCCGGCCGTGGTGATGCGCACGAATTGCGGCTTGTTGCGCATGTCTTCGATAGTTGCACAACCGACGTAACCCATCGACGCGCGCAGCCCGCCGCACAACTGATGCAGTATGTTGCGCAGCGGGCCACGATACGGCACGCGGCCTTCGATGCCTTCCGGCACCAGCTTGTCGGCGTCCTCGGTATCCTGGAAGTAACGATCCTTGGAGCCCATCTGCATCGCGCCGAGAGACCCCATGCCGCGGTAGCTCTTGTACGAACGGCCCTGGTACAACTCGACTTCACCGGGCGCTTCCTCGGTACCGGCGAACATGCCACCGATCATCACGCAGTTCGCGCCGGCTGCAAGCGCCTTGGCGATGTCACCGGAATAGCGGATGCCGCCGTCGGCAATCAGGCACGCGCCGCTGCCCTTGATCGCCTCGGCGACCATGCTGACCGCAGTGATCTGCGGCACGCCGACGCCGGCGACGACGCGCGTGGTGCAGATGGAACCGGGACCCACGCCGACCTTGATCGCATCCGCGCCGGCATCGATCAGTGCCTTCGCCGCGTCGCCGGTCACGATATTGCCGCCGATCACGGACATGTGGGCGAAATTTTTTCGGACCCAGCGCACACGATCGAGCACGCCATGCGAGTGGCCGTGCGCGGTATCGACAACAAGCACGTCGACACCAGCCTCGACCAGCGCGGCGACGCGTTGTTCGGTATCGCCGCCGACGCCGACCGCAGCGCCGACGCGCAGGCGTTCATGACTATCCTTGGCCGAATGCGGATTGTCGCGCGCCTTCTGGATGTCCTTGACCGTGATCAATCCGCGCAACTGGAATGCATCGTTGACGACCAGCACTTTCTCGATGCGATTCTTGTGCAGCAGGCGCAGGACTTCATCCTCCCCTGCCCCTTCCTTCACCGTGACGAGTTTTTCCTTGCGCGTCATGATGTGGCGCACCGGGTCCTCAGGCTTGGTCTCGAAGCGCAGGTCGCGGCTGGTGACGATGCCGACGAGGCCATTGCCATCGACGACCGGAACGCCGGAAATATTGTGTGCGCGGACGATTTTCATCACCTCGCCGATCGAGGTTTCCGGATTCACCGTGATCGGATCGCGGATCACGCCAGCCTCGAACTTCTTGACGAGGCGAACTTCGGCGGCCTGCTGTTCGATCGGCATGTTCTTGTGGATGATGCCGATGCCGCCGGACTGCGCCATGGTGATGGCGAGGCGCGCTTCGGTGACGGTGTCCATCGCCGCCGAGACGACCGGAATGCTCAGGCGGATGTTGCGCGTGAGCTGGGTGGCGAGGCTGACGTCGCGCGGCAGGACGTTGGAGAACGCGGGGACGAGCGAGACGTCGTCGAAGGTAAGGGCATCGGTAAGTATGCGCATGCCCTATTTTACAGACTCCGCGTCGCGCTTGCCACTCCCTGCAGTCTGGCTCATCGAGCCAGCCACAAGGACAGTTCGGGCCAATACGTGATGATCAGCACCGCGGCCATCAGGATGGCGTAGAACGGCATACTGGAGCGCACGATCGTGGTGGCCGGTTTGCCGAAGCGCGCGCTGGCGATGAAGATGTTCATGCCCACCGGCGGCAGGAAGATGCCGATCTGCAGGTTGGCGAGGAAGATGATTCCCAGATGCACCGGATCGATGCCGTAGTGCGTGGCGACGGGAAGGATCAGCGGCACCAGGATGATGATCGCCGGGAAGCCTTCCAGCAGCATGCCGAACACCAGCAGGAACACGTTGAGCAGCAGCAGGAAGGCGAACTTGCCCGACACGCCCGATTGCAGGGCGGCAAAGAGTTTCTCCGGCACGTCGCCGTCGATCAGCCAGTTCGTCAGCGCCAGCGAAAAGCCGAGCACGATCAGGATGGCGCCGACCAGCAGCATCGCCTCGCGGATCACTCTTGGCAATTCACCAAATTTGATCTCGCGGCGGATCAGCACCGTCACGATCAAGACATACAACGCAGTCGCGGCCGCCGCTTCGGATGCCGCGAGCTTGCCGGTGTAGATGCCGATCAAAATCACGAACGGCAGCGGCAATTCCCAGGCGGCATCCTTGATCGCTGCCCAGACCTCGCGCGGGCTGGATGGCGGCGGGCGCGGCAGGTCGCGCGCCTTCCATGCACTGTAGACCGACAGCATCACGACCATCAGCAGGCAGGGCAACAAGCCCGCCTTGAACAGCGCGTCGATGCTCACCGGCGGCGTCGTATGGAATTGCTGCGCGACCACGCCGTACAAAATCAGCGGCATCGAAGGCACAAGCAGAAGTCCCAGACTGCCCGCGCAAGTGAGCAACCCCAGCGAGAAACGCTCGTCGTAATGCGCCTGGCGCAGCGCCGGATACAGCACCGCGCCGAGTGCAATGAGGGTAACTCCAGTCGCGCCGGTAAACGCGGTGAACAAGGTGCAGGCACAAACCGAGACAATCGCCAATCCGCCCGGCAGCCAGCCGAACAGCGCATTGGTCAGGCGCACCAGTCGGCGCGGCGCCTGGCTTTCCGCCAGCAGGTAACCGGCCAGCGTAAACAGCGGAATCGCAATCAACGCCGGCATGTCCGCAAGGCGATAGAATTCGATCGCGACCGCCGCGCCGGGTTCGCCGGCGGCGTGGAAACCGAACAGCGCGACCGCCGCGATGATCGCGAACAGCGGCGCGCCGAGTGCGGCGAGCACGATCAGCGCGATGACGATAAGCCAGGTCACGGCGACGGCTCGATCGAATGCATCAGCGGCGGCGTGTGCGCGGGCGGCGCGAATGCACGCAACACGAAACGCAGCGCCATCAAGGCGAATCCGGCAGGCAGGATGGTTTCCGGAATCCATGCCGGCAGCGCAGCGAACGCGCTTGACGGCGAGGCGCTGGTGTAATCCACGCTCAACATCACGTAGCTGTACCAGGCCAACGCAGCGCAAATCGCGGCGGCGAAACCGAACGTGACGATACGCGCGACCTTCTGCGCCAACGGCGGCAGGAAATGGTTCAACACGTCGAGTGCGATGTGCTTTTCATCGCGCACGGCGGCGAGCGCGCCGAGCATGCCCGTCCACAGCACGAGCTGGCGCATCAGCGGATCGGCCCAGGAAATCCCGGTGTGGAAAAAATCGCGCAGGATGATTTGGCTTCCGGCCAGAACCACCAGGATCAGCACCAGGATGGCGAGCAGCCAATCCTCGATGCGACGCAGGATTTCCAATGCGCGCTGCAAGCTCACTTGCTCCGCGCGGCAGCCAGCGCCTTGTCCAGCGCAGCGGCCATTTCCGGCGTGATTTCGCCGGCCGCCTGCAATTGCTTGCGTGCATCCGCGCCGACCGATTCCCACGTCGCGGTTTCCGCCGCGTTCGGCGTAAAAATTTCCACGCCTTGTTTCTGCAGCGCGATTTTCGCCTGCGCGTTGTCGTCGCGATTGATCTTTTCCAGCCGCGCGAACGCAGCGGCCAGATCGTCGTTTACCGCTTTTTGGTCCGCCGGCGACAGTGCGTCGAAGACTTTCTTGTCGATGACGAGGATGCCGACGACATAGGTGATCGGCAGGTCCACCATGTGGCGGACCTTGGTATGCCATTGGAACGCGATCGCACCGGCCGGCGTGTTCGCAACGGTGTCGATCAATCCGGTCTGCAAACTCGTGTAGACATCGGCCAGCGGCAGCGAGATCGGCGTGACGCCGCCGGCCTTGAAGCCGGCTTCGGCGACATGATCGCCCTGCGGCACCCAGACCTTGGCGGCCTTCAGATCGTCCTTGTTCCTGACGTCCTTCACGCTCATCAGGTAGGCGAAGCCGCCGCCGCTGATGCCGGCGACGTCGAATCCGGCCTTGGCGAAACTGGCCTTTAGCAGCGGATCGAGTTGCGCGCGCACCTTGTCCACTTCATCCTGAGTGCGGAACAGGAACGGCAGGCTGTAGATCTGCGCATCCTTGTCGACCTGCGACAACTCGCCGCCGGTGAATGCGCCGCCCTGCAACTGGCCGATGCGGATCTTGCGCATGACCGTCGGTTCGTCGCCCATCACGCCGCCGGGATAGAACTTGATCTCGACGCGGTCGCCGGTGTCCTTCTTCACGGCATCGGCGCCAGCGCGCATCTCGCGCATCCAGGCGGTGCCGTCGGGTGCGACGGTGGCGATCTTGATGGTGGCGGCTTGTGCGCTTGCAGCGATGAAAGCAGGCGCTAAAAAATACAGAACAAATTTTTTCATATGCGTCCCTCGATTCAGTCATTCCGGCGAAAGCCGGAATCCATCTTGATCTTGTTGCAAAAGCAAACTGGATTCCGGCTTTCGCCGGAATGACAAGCTAAAAAAAGTCTTTTCCGGATTCGAGCAAGGCCTTGGCCTTTTCCTTCGCCAAGGTGTTGATGAGCGTCAGTCCCGGCGCATGCGGATCCGCAGCCAGGACGGTGTCGAGCAGCTTGTCGTGCAGTTCCTTGTCGAACACCAGGCGTGCGTAGAACTGCGCATACAGCACGCGCACCATCTGGTTCTTGCCGCCGGACAATTCCAGCGCCTTCTCGAAATACACCTTGCCTTGCTCGGGTTTGCCGCCGAGCGAGGCCGGGCGGATGGAATTGATCACGCCCAGATACAGGTAGGCGCCGCCGTTGTCGTAATGCGGATCGAGCGTCGTGCAACGTTCCAGCGTGGCTTGCAGCTTGGGCAGGTCGGCGATCGCATTCCAATCGCCAGTGTTGACCTGGATCTTGCCGGCCCAGGCGGCGGCGAATCCGTACACGACCGGCACGTCGCCATGCTCGGTCTTGCCCAACTCGGCGACGTAGGCGTCGTAGGGTTTGTCCAGCGCCTCGCACAGGTCCTTTTCACGCAGGCACAATGCGCGATGCGCGTAGTCGTAAGCGCGATTGGCAAGCCGCTGCGCACGCTCGGGATCGTTGACGAATCCGCCGGCGTAAGCGCCGTAGAGTTTCGCGCCGGCGAGCAATGCGCCGGCGTTGCCCGGATCGCCTTGAATCATGCCGTCGATCAGCAACAGATACGCCGGCACGCCGTCGCGCACGGTACCGGGGTCGTCCTCGTTGAGGATGGCCGCGGTCAGGTTGTCGGCGAACTGGTCGGTCGCCTTGCGCATCACGCTGCCGCAGGCGCCGAGCAGCACGGCGCAGACGAGCACGACAAAACGCAGGCGCTGCATGGGCAGGGAATTCGAAATCATGGGGCGCGAAGGATAGCCCAAGTCGCCATGAATTCGCAGTGAAAACGCGGCCCGATTGCGCTGCGATTCAGGATAAATCCGCGGCTTCCAGCGTGTTTTCCATCAGTGTCGCGACCGTCATCGGGCCGACGCCACCGGGAACCGGCGTAATCCACGAAGCGCGCTGCGCGGCGGCGGCGAATTCCACGTCGCCGGTGAGCGAACCATCCGCCATGCGGTTGATGCCCACATCGATGACGACGGCGCCCGGCTTGATCCATTCGCCCCTGACCAGCCCAGGCTTGCCGGCAGCGACAATCACGATGTCGCCCTCGCCCACCTCGTGCGGCAGGTCGCGGGTGAACTTGTGGCAACAGATGGTGGTGCAGCCGGCCAGGATCAGTTCCAGCACCAGCGGCCGGCCGACATGGTTGGACGCGCCAACGACCACGGCTTCGCGGCCGCGCACGGGGCGGTCCGTATGTGCGAGCAAGGTCATCACGCCCTTCGAGGTGCATGGCCGCAACCCGCGCTGGCGCAAGGCAAGGCGGCCGATGTTCTCGGGGTGGAAGCCATCGACGTCCTTGCGCGGATCGATGCGGTTGACGATCGCGTTCGCGTCGATGTGTGCGGGCAGCGGCAATTGCACGAGAATGCCGTGGATTGAGGTATCGGCGTTGAGCTTGTCGATCAGCGCGGCGAGTTCTGCGTGCGTCGTCGACGCCGGCAAGTCGTAATCGCGTGAGCGAAAACCGACGTGCTTGCAGGCGCGACGTTTGTTGCGCACGTATACGGCCGATGCCGCGTCGTCGCCGACCAGCACGACGGCAAGACCGGGCGCGGCCTTGCCCTGCGCGACGCGCCACGCCACTTGTGCGCGCAGGCGATCGAGCAATTCGTCGGCGATGCGCTTGCCATCGAGGATTCTGGCGGCCATCGGAAATCCCGCATCGGAAGTGCGCGGCATTCTACCGTTGTAGGCGCATCCCACAAACCCCGGCGCGAGTAGAATGTCGCATCGGCCTCACCTGGAGTCGATCATGAACGAAACAATCGAACTGGAAGCCGCGGCGTTCCGACGCCTTTTGCAGCACTTGAACGTCGAACGCAATGACGTGCAGAACATCGACCTGATGATATTGGCCGGATTCTGCCGCAACTGTCTTGCCGACTGGTATCGCGAGGCCGCCATCGAACGCGGCACGGACATGGGCAAGGACGCCGCGCGCGAACGCATCTACGGCGAGCCGTACGCGAGTTGGAAAGCGAAATACGCCAGGGAAGCGACGCAGGAGCAGTTGTTCGCATTGGCGCTGGCCGAGACCAAGCATCCGCGCGAATGAACGCGTCAATGCGCTGAGCAGACCTGCTCGATATCCGCGTAGCCGCGGAATTGCGTTTGCGTGCCGCAGCCGGGACAGTGCGGATCGCGTGGCAATTTCAATTCGCGAAACGTACCTGCCAGCGCATCGAAACACAGCAGGCGCCCGACCAGCGGCACACCGATCCCGAGCAGCAGCTTGATCGCCTCGTTCGTCTGCAACAGTCCAATGATGCCGGGCAATACGCCGAGCACGCCGGCTTCGGCGCAATTGGGCGCATCCGCGGCCGCGGGCGGCTCGGGGAACAGGCAGCGGTAACACGGCGAATCGTCGCGGCGTGCGTCGAATACGCTGACCTGGCCGGTGAAACGATGCACGGCGCCGTAGACGAGTGGAATCCGTAACTGCCGACAGGCGGCGTCAAGCAGGTAGCGCGTCGG
Organism: Pseudomonadota bacterium; assembly: GCA_018241165.1. GTDB lineage: Bacteria > Pseudomonadota > Gammaproteobacteria > Xanthomonadales > Rhodanobacteraceae > Rudaea. The sequence continues at coordinate 12,712 of JAFEEK010000096.1, read as the reverse complement.
GAAATTGTCAGCGCCGTCGATCACCACGTCGTGGTCGCGTATCAGCGTTTCGACATTCGCCGCTTGCAGCCGTTCGCGGCGCGTTTCTATGCGCACGCCGGGGTTGAGCGCATTCAGCGCGATGCGCGCGGATTCGGTCTTGGCGACGCCGACGCGTGCATCCGTGTGCAGCACCTGCCGCTGCAAATTGGATTTATCCACAATGTCGTCGTCGATCACCGTCAACATGCCGACGCCAGTCGCGGCAAGATACAGGCCGGCCGGCGATCCGAGGCCGCCGGCACCTACCAGCGCAACGCGCGAATCCAGCAGGCGCTGCTGGCCGGCAGCGCCGACTTCGGGCAGCAACAGGTGCCGCGAATAACGCTCCACCGCATCGGCGTCGAGCGCGCCGCGATCCACCGGCAGGCCTTCCGCGGCCCAGCGCACGAAGCCGCCTTCGACCGAGGCAAGCCGCGAATAACCGATGCCTTGCAGGGCCATGGCCGCATGCAACGAGCGTTGGCCGTGCGCGCAACTCAGCAAGATCGGCGCGTCGAGGTTCGGCGCCGTCGCGGCAATGCGATCGAGGATTTCGCCGAGCGGCACGCCGATGGCACCTGCGGGTTTTCCGGCGGCGCGTTCGTCGTCTTCGCGCACGTCGATCAGGATCGCGCCGGATTGCTGGCGTCGCAACGCATCCGCAGGAGAAATCCGTTCGATCGTCATGCGCGAATTATACGCACGTCATGCCGGCCAACCGGGCAGCGGCATCACCTCGACGGCTTCGCCAATTGCAAATTCGCGCTCGCCTTCCGGAAGCAGGATCATGGCATCGGCTTCGGCAACACCGCGCAACATGCCGGAGCCTTGCTTCGGGTGCGGAGTCGCCCACAGCACGGCATTCTCGTCGCATTCAAGTTTGGCGCGCTGGAACTCCGCGCGTGCGTGGCGCTTGTTGATGGCGCTGCGCAGGCGCGCACGCAACATGAATCCCTTCTGCGATGCACCACGCATCGCATCCAGTGCCGGTTTCACCAAGGCCATGCAGGTGGCGAATCCCGACACTGGATTTCCAGGCAAGGCGAACAACATCGCCGCACCGATCTGGCCGAACAGGAACGGCATGCCGGGCTTCAACCGAACTTTCCAGAAGTGAACCTTGCCGATTTCGGCGACGAGGCGCGGCATGAAATCCGCCTCGCCCGCCGACACGCCGCCGCTGCTGACGATGAGATCGGCATCGGCTCCAGCGCGTTGCAGCGCATCGCGAAGTGCGGCCGGATCGTCGCGCACGCGTTCATGGCGCACGAATTCCACGCCCAGCGATTCGAGCAGGCAGCCGAGACTGTAGCGATTGCTGTCGTGGATCTGGCCGAAGCCGAGTGGCTTGCCCGGCGCCACCAACTCATCGCCCGTCGTCAGCAGCACCACACGCGGTCGACGCACGACGGAAACAGCGGTCACGCCGAACGACGCCAGCACGCCGAGCTGCGCCGCGCCGAGCCGACGTCCGCGCCGCAAGGCGATATCGCCGGCGCGATAGTCCTCACCCGCAGGACGAACATTCGCGGCGGGCGCCGTGCCTGGCATGACCACGACGCGATCGCCTTCGATGCGCGCTGCTTCCATGCGGGTATTTTCCTTCATCACCACGGTGTCGGCGCCCGGTGGAATCGGCGCACCGGTGGTAATGCGCACACAGGCGTCCGCCTCGACCATTGGCGCGCCTTTGCCACCCGCAAGAATCTCGCCAATCAGGCGAAAGCATTTTTCTCCCGCCGATTGCAAGTCCGCGCCACGCAGCGCAAATCCATCCATCGCCGAATTGGCGAAACCGGGTACATCGTGCGGTGCGATCGCATCCGTTGCCAGAATCCGGCCGAGTGCTGAAGCCAGGGGAATGTTTTCCGCAAGCAGGCAATGCGCCTGCGCGATAGACACAATCAGCGCACGCGCTTCGGCAACGCCAAGACCGGTCGGGAAGATGTCGTCCTCTTCAGCCATGTGCGCCCTGCTCCCATTGCCGGAATTCTTCGAGTGTATTCAGATTGCCGAATTCCGGCGCGCGCGTCGAAAAGTCGACAAGTGCCCGATTCAGGCCTTGTTGCCAGCGAACTACCGGCATGTCCTTCCGCAACGCATCTTCGGCATTGGCCGCCAAGGTGTTGCGGTACAAGGCGAACATCGGCTCTACACGGACACCGTCGGAGACCACGACGACGTCGCGGTTCTCGCCCAGCGCCACATCGTGCAGGCGCACGGCGAGATCGCGCGGCGGTTGCGGGCAATCCACCGGAACCGTCAGCAACCATTCGCTCGCACATGCGCGCAATGCGGCGGCGATGCCAGCCAACGGACCGCGAAAACCGGACTCGCCATCGGCAATCACTGGCGCGAATTGCGCGTAGCGATCGGCATTGCGGTTGGCGCAAATCACCATGCGACCGACTTGCCCACGCAACGCAGCCACGACATGCGCAACAAGCGGGCGTCCACCAAGCGGCAGCAGCCCCTTGTCCGCGCCGCCGACACGGCGCCCTTCCCCGCCGGCAAGTATTGCGGCGGTAATGACGGAAGGATCGAATGCAGCCACGTTACCGCTTCTTGGCGTTGCGCACGAGGCGTTTGCGCTTCTTCACCTGGCGTTCGGTCAATTCGTTCCTGCGTCCGGAGAAGGGATTCTCGCTTTCGCGGAATTCGATGCGCACCGGCGTTCCTTCAAGCTTGAAACGCTTGCGAAAAAAGTTTTCCAGGTAGCGGCGATAGCCTTCGGCGACATGGCGCGTGCGGCTGCCGTGGATGATGATGCCGGGCGGATTGGTGCCGCCCGGATGGGCGAATTTGAGCTTTGGCGCGTGCCCGCGCACCAGCGGCGGCTGGTAAGCCTTGTAGGCGGCTTCCAGCGCGCGAGTCAGCTCGGCAGTGCCGAACTCGCGCGTGGCCGAGGCGTGCGCGCGGTTGATCGCCTTCATCAGCTCGGCGATGCCGCTGCCGTGCAGCGCGGAAATCGTCACCACACGGGCGTAGCCGACGAAGTCGAGCTTGCGCGCCAGCGATACGCGGCATTGTTCGCGATCGTACGTGGAAAGGCCATCCCACTTGTTGACCGCGATTACGAGTGCGCGGCCTTCGTCGAGCACATGCCCGATCAGGGTGGCATCCTGTTCGGATACGCCTTCATGTGCATCCAGCAACACGATGGCGACATTCGCTGCGGCGATGGATTGCAGGGTCTTGATGACGCTGAATTTCTCGATTGCCTCTTCCACGCGCGCGCGCCGGCGCACGCCGGCGGTGTCGATCAGCGTGTAGCGTTTGCCGTCGCGCTCCAGCGCAACGCTGATCGAATCGCGCGTGGTGCCGGCAATGTCGGAGACGACGACGCGTTCTTCGCCAAGCAGTCGGTTGACGAGCGTCGACTTGCCCACGTTCGGGCGGCCGACGATGGCCACGCGCACGCCGCCATCCGCGCCGCCTGCGGCCAGCGCATCCGGATCGGCCTGCGGCAAGCCCGCCAGCACGGCTTCGACCAGCGCCGGCACGCCGCGCCCGTGCGACGCAGCGAGCGCCAGCGGCGCCGCGAATCCCATTGTGGAAAAATCCGCAATGGCTGCATTTTCATCGAGGCCATCGGTCTTGTTGACAGCCAGCAGAATGGGTTTTCCGCTACGACGCAGGCCATCGAGGATATTGCGATCTGCCGGCAGCAAGCCGTCGCGCGCGTCGACCACGAACACGACGCGGTCGGCCTCGGCCACGGCGACCTGCGCCTGACGCGCGGTCAACGCACCGATGCCTTCCTTTTCGCCGGTCAGTCCGCCGGTATCGACGACCACGAACTCGCGTCCACCCATGCGGCACACGCCGTATTGGCGGTCGCGCGTGAGCCCTGGCAAGTCGTGCACGAGCGCATCGCGCGTACGCGTGAGCACGTTGAAGATCGTGGATTTGCCGACGTTGGGGCGGCCGACGAGTGCTACTACAGGAAGCATTGAACCACCCTCACCCGCGCCTGCGGGCGCGGCCTCTCCCGCCAGCGGGAGAGGCAAAAAACGCTATTTGCCGACGCGGTATGCGCCGACTACTCCATCGACATCTTCGACATAGACGGTATCGCCGACAACCAGCGGCGCGGACTGGATCGCATGCTTGGACAGGCGCACACGCGCGGCAAACTTGCCATCGCTCGCGGCCAGCCAGTGCACCCATCCTTCCCTGTCGCCGACGACGACGTAATCGCCGACGGTGGCAGCTTCGCCAAGCCAGCGATACTTGAGGCCTTCCTGCTTCCAGTCCGATGCGCCGGTGCGCAAATCCAGGGCCCATACCTGCGAATCGGCATCGGCGACATAGATCTGCGTCGGCGCGAGCGCGACACCGGTGTAGCTCGACAAGGCGTGCGTCCACAGCGGGCGGCCCGAGTCGGCGATGAGCGCCACGGTCATGCCTTGGTAACCCGCGGCATACACGACGCCATCGGCCACGGCGATACCGCCGTCGATGTCCTGCAGGCGCGCCAATTCAGTGCGTCCTTCGCCGGGAGAAATCGTCTGTTCCCAGAGCACGTTGCCGTCCTTCAGGCGCAAGGCGACGAGTTTGCCGTTGTCTTCGCCGGCATAGACGACGCCATCGGCGATGCGCGGCACGGCGTTGCCGCGCAGACTCAGCGCCGGAACCGTGGAACGGTCGTAAACCCACTTGCGCGAGCCGTCGGTGGCATCCAGGCCAAACACGCGTCCGTCATCCGTGCGCACCACGACGATGCCGTCGGCGATCGCCGGCGCGGCGATGACTTCGGAGGAAACCTGCGCATGCCAGCGATCGGCGCCGGTCCCGGCATCCAGCGCCAGCACCTCGCCTTCCAGCGAGCCGATCACGAGCAGACCGCCATCCACGGCCGGGCCGCCGGACCAGCGCAGCGAGTTGTTGCCGTGGTGCAGGATGAAGCCACTGCGCTTGCCGAAATGCCGGCTCCATACGCTGCGGCCGGTGCCGGCATCCAGCGCGGAGACACCACCATCCACGCCGCCGACAAAGATCTTGCCGTCGGCAAATGCGGGCGCCATGCGTGCGCCGCTTTCGCCAGCGCCGGCATCCGCATGCGCGTCCCAGAGTTTTTGCACGTTGAGCGAAGGTTCGAATTGCGTCAGCGGCGTGGGCGGCTGGATGTTTTCCTTCTTGGTGTCGTTGAACCAGCCCTTGATGGTGGCGCAGCCGCTCATGGCGACGGCCACCGACAACACGATTGCGATGCGCTTCATGAGCCCTTCTTCTCCGCACCGGTGAGATCGTCGAGTTTCATCTGCACGAAGGCACGATTGGCTGCATTCGCGTCGAGGTGCGTCAGGGCATCGGTATAAGCCTTGCGTGCGTCATCGCCGCGACCCAGCGCGGACAAGGCATCGCCGCGCAATTCGTCGCGCAGCGCGGCGTAACCGTCCTGCGGCAAGGTCTCGAGCAGTTTCAGCGCATCCTGCGCCTTGTTCTGCGAGATTTCGGCGCGGGCAAGATTGAGTCCGGCCAGGGTCTTGAGCGCAGGGATGCTGGCGCGATCATAGGCATCGCGCAAGGCCTTGTTCGCCTCGGCCGGATCACCGCTGGCGGCCGCATCGCTGGCCAAGCGCATGGCGGCGAGTACGGCGTACGGAGTATCGGCAAAGCCGCTTTGCAATTTCGCGGCGATCGCCTTGGCGCCGTCATTGTCCTTCTTGGCCAGGTCGTCGCTGAATACCTGATATTGCGTCGCTGCATCCAGGCTGTGCACTGCCTTATGCCGGCGCCACTGCTGCCAACCGAAAATCAGGACCAATCCGAGGCCAACGCCAATCAGGATCGACAGCGTATTTTCACGCAGCCATTTTTGTACAAGCTCGCCTTGTTCGTGTTCGTCCAGTACGTCGAAAGCCATTGGTGGTATCCGAAAAAAGATTGAAAAGTTCGCACTGCGCCAACGCCGGCGCCGGGCGCGAGGGTGCGTAGGGTAACAGGAAGCGCCTCAACCTGCGTTCAAGGCGCGTTATGCCGGTCAGCCGGCGTTATGCCCGGGACTTGCCGCGCCATCGGCCACCTTGAGATGGGCGACATTGGCGCGACGATACTCGGCCAGATCCTGCGGCTTGCCATCGATCGATAGTGTCGCGCCTTCCGCGTTGCCGATGCGGATATCGAGCGCCACGTCGCTTGAATATTCGCGTTCACTGCCCGCAGGCAACAGGCTGTATTCGAGCTTCCTGCCATCGGCATCGACTATTTCCACCCAACTGGCCTGCGCCAGGGTCAAACGGACGCGATTCACGGCATCGCTGGCGACAGCAAGCGGCGGCGCCATCGGTTTGTTTGCGGATGTTGCCGGAAACGGCGTCATCGAGGCGGTTAACGGGACTTCGGACTCGGGCGATTCCGCTGCGATTGCCGGCGCCGGATTGCGGCTGATTGTCTCGGGCGCTGGAGCGGAGACGGCAGGTGGCGCATCCAGCGGCGTGATCTGGGCAAGATTCTGGTCGAAACCGGCGCGCAGTGCGAGCAACGCGGCCGGTACGACAATCACTCCGGTCAGGATCAGGTAGAGCGCCGACCCCGAGTAGCGTTCGAACAAATAGCGCGGACGCGAAATCGTGCCGCTCATCGTCAGCGGCGGCGGCGCGGAATGATCCTGCACGACGCGCTCGCAGAGGATTTGCGGCAAATCCAGCAATTGCAGGTACTTGCTCAGATAACCGCGCAAATAAACGCCGTGTCCGATGCGCTCGAACTGCTCGGCTTCCAACGCGGCCAGTGTCGTAACCGGAAACTTCAACGCGCGCGCGGCTTCCTCGCGACTGAGCCCGCGCGCTTCACGAGCGGCGCGCAGACGCTGGCCAAGCGACGCTTCGACCACGATCGTGGTTGCAGCGTGCGCGGCATCGGGCATTGCTTCCAGCGGAACCGGCTCTGCAAGAGCCTGCGCATTCATGTGCGGATTCGATGCGCAGTCCGCAGTGCACACTTCCGGCGTCCGCGGCAATGGCAGCTCGGCCTGCTGATCCGTGGCCATATCCGATGTCGGCATTTGCGACGAATGGCGATACTTGTTCTTGTTTTTGCGCTTGCTCATGGGACTACGGCGATTTGGGGGCGACGGCGTCGAGAGAATGGGTCTGGTCGGAATCCGGGAAATCCTTGCGCAGGCGATCGGCGTAGGCGCGGGCCGAATCGGCGTGACCGAGTTTCACTTCGATATTGCGCGCCAGCAGCAAGGCCGCCGGATCCGGGTGCCCGAGCGCTTCGAAGCGCTGGATGAACGCGCGCGCATGGAAAAAATCGTCCTTCAGGTACAGCAGCTTGGCCATGTAGAACAATGCCAACGCGTTGTGAGGATCCACTTCGAGCGCACGGCGAAAATCGAGCTGCGCCTCGTCGAGGCGCTGGCCGCCACCGTGATCGACCAGGCAGATGCCGGCATTGGCATAAAGCACGCCCGGGGTCTTGTAGAACGGGTCGCGCATCGCCTGGGCGTAATATTTCTGCGCCTGGTCGTACTGGCCTTTGGCGCACAGGTACTGGCCGTAGTTGTTGTTGGTGTCGCCGGATTTCGGCGCCAGTTCAACCGCGCGCTTGTAGTGCATGCCGGCCTCTTCGACATTGCCGATACGCTCGTACAGCACGGCGATGACGGTGTGTGCGTCGACATAGTTGTCGTCGTACTGCAAGGCTTTTTTCAGGTTGTCCAAGGCGATCTCCAGCTTGCCTTGCTCCATGTAACGCTGGCCAAGCTCGACGCGAACCTGTGCCGCATCCTGGCGTTTTTCGGCCTTGGATTCGTTGGGACTCTGGCTGTTGTCGTCCTGCCGGTATTTGACGATCTTGTTGTTCGACGAGCATGCCGCGAATGCGATGCAAGCGACGGCCATGCCGAACATCTGCAGGGTCTTACGCAGCATGGCGACTTCCTTCTTCGATGCGACGACGGAATTCCGCCTGCCGGCGGGTGCGATCGAGTACTTGCCCCTTCAACTGGCCGCAGGCGGCGTCGATGTCGTCGCCGCGCGTGCGCCGCACCATGGTCAGCACGCCGGCATCGAGCAGAATTTTCTGGAATGCGCGTATGACGGATTCGTCGGAACGTTCGTATTGCGTCCCGGTAAACGTGTTGAACGGGATCAGGTTCACCTTGCTCGGCAGCTGGCGCATCAATTTGACCAGCTGGCGTGCGTGTTCGGGCTTGTCGTTGACGCCCTTGAGCATGGTGTATTCGAAAGTGATCGACGTGCGCGGCTTGCGCGCCGCATAACGCTGGCAGGCGCCGAGCAATTCCGCGATCGGGTATTTCTTGTTGAGCGGGACCAACTGGGTGCGCAGTTCGTCGTTCGGCGCGTGCAGCGACACCGCAAGCGAAACGTCGGCGACTTCGCCGAGCTTGTCGATCATCGGCACAAGGCCGGCAGTCGACAAGGTCACGCGTTTGTTGGCGAGACCGAAGCCCAGATCATCGCGCATCACGCTCATTGCGCGCACGACATTGTCGAAGTTCAGCAACGGTTCGCCCATGCCCATCATCACGACGTTGGTGAGCTTGCGCTGCTGGTGCGGCACGTTGCCGAGGTGCTTCGCGGCGACAAAAACCTGGCCGATGATTTCCGCTGCCGACAGATTGCGATTGAACCCTTGCGTTCCGGTCGAACAAAAAGTGCAATTCAGGCCACAGCCAATCTGCGACGACACGCACAACGTGCCGCGGCTGGATTCGGGAATGAACACGGTTTCGACCGCGCTGCCGCCGTCCAGCCCGAGCAGCCACTTGTAGGTTCCATCGGCGGCCTGTTTTTCGAACATCGTTTTCGGCGGGACGACCTGCGCAACTTCGGAAAGCTTGGCGCACAGCACCTTGCCGACATCGGTCATCTGCGCGAAATCGGTCGCGTGACGGTGGTATATCCACTTCATCACCTGTTCGGCGCGATACGGCTTCTCGCCGAGTTGCACGAACAGTTCGCGCAACCCTTGGCGGTCGTAGTCCAGCAGATTGACTTTTTCGCCGGTCACTTCATTCACTCAGCGCGAACACAACTCCACACCACTGAAAAAATACGCAATTTCCACTTTTGCAGTTTCCGGCGCATCGGAACCATGCACCGCATTCGCATCGATCGACTGCGCGAAATCCGCGCGAATCGTTCCCGGCGCCGCCTTCTTCGGATCGGTCGCGCCCATCAGGTCGCGATTCTTCAGGATCGCATTCTCGCCTTCGAGCGCCTGTATCATCACCGGACCGGAAATCATGAAATCGACGAGCGGCTTGAAGAACGGGCGCTCGCGATGCACGGCATAAAAACCCTCGGCTTCGGCACGCGACAACTGTTTCATTCTTGCGGCGACGACTTTCAAGCCGGCCTTTTCGAAACGCGCGTAGATTTCGCCGATGACGTTTTTCGCGACGGCATCGGGTTTGATGATGGAAAGGGTGCGCTCCAGCGCCATGGATTTTTCTCCGAATTCGGGTTTGTGCAGGGAATGTGAATCGTAACACCAATTTCACACGATTCCGAGGGGTTACGTCACAAAACCGCTTTGGATTCTACGCATGCCGCGACCCATCCAACGCATGCGCGTTGACCGGTATTCACCAACCCGACTAGAATTCAAACGCTCGTTCCATCGTCATCTGCGCCGGACTCGACCGATCGGTGCCGCCTCCAGGGAATCCGGTTTGAACGTCCCGCATTTTTCCACCAAGCAGCGCATCCTCGATTCCGCCGAAACGCTTTTCGCGCGCCACGGTTTCGCCGGCGCATCGCTACGCCAGGTCACGGCATCGGCCAACGTGAATTTGGCTGCCGTCAATTACCATTTCGGGTCCAAGGAAAACCTCGTCAACGAGGTCTTCCGGCGTCGACTGGACAGCCTCAATGAAGAGCGGCTGACGGCACTGGCTACGGTCCTGCGACAATCCAAATTCACGCTGGAAGAAGTACTTGGCGCCTTCGTGCGCCCTGCCCTGGCGCTGTCCATGGCCGATGACGGCGGCGCCGGCTTCGTGCGCGTGCTGGCGCGCGCCTTCGCCGAGCACAACGAACGCCTGCGCAAGTTCCTGCACGACAACTACAGTCATGTCCTCAAGCAGTTCGTCGCCGCGTTCGGCCAGGCGCTGCCGCATCTGGACAAGCAGGAACTGTATTGGCGCCTGGATATCGTCAGCGGCGCACTGACCTACGCCATGGCCGACTTCGGCGTAATCAAGCGCCGGCCCGGAATGTCCGAGCTGCAACACCGCGATCTGGCGGCCGAGCACCTGATCAAATTCGCTGCCGCAGGCTTGAGAGCCGGTTGAGGCAGATCTCCCAGGTCATTGTTTCGAATCACGAGGTTTTCATGAGCAATTCCGCTTTGCTGATCCACAAGGCCGCCGTGCTGGGCGCTGGCGTCATGGGCGCACAGATCGCCGCGCACCTGACCAATGCCGGTGTCGACACCGTGCTGTTCGACCTGGCCGCAAAAGACGGCGCCCCTGACGGCATCGTCCTGAAAGCCATCGACAATCTGAAAAAACTCTCGCCTGCGCCGCTGGCGGACAAGTCGCGCGCCGGTGCGATAACGCCGGCCAATTACGACGCGAACCTGGAATGGCTCAAGGGCTGCGACCTCGTCATCGAGGCGATCGCCGAACGCCTGGACTGGAAGCGCGACCTGTACGCCAAAATCGCGCCATATGTCAGCAAATCCGCAGTACTAGCCAGCAATACATCTGGCTTGAGTATCAATGCGTTGGCGGATGTTCTTGATGAAACACTTCATCACCGGTTCTGTGGCGTGCATTTCTTCAATCCGCCGCGCTACATGCATCTGGTCGAGGTCATTGCCTGCGCCAAGACCGATCCGGCGGTTCTCGCCGGACTGGAAGCATTCCTGACGACCACGCTTGGCAAAGGCGTCGTCTTCGCCAAGGACACACCGAACTTCATCGGCAACCGCATCGGCGTGTTTTCGATGCTGGCGACGATGTACCACACCAGCGCGTTCAAGCTCAGCTACGACGTGGTCGATGCCCTGACCGGCCCGGCCATCGGCCATCCCAAAAGCGCAACCTATCGCACCGCCGATGTGGTCGGACTGGACACGATGGGCCACGTCATCAAGACCATGCAGGACACCCTGCCGAATGATCCGTGGCACGCCTATTTCAAGAATCCTGCCGTGCTCGATGCGCTTGTCGCCCGCGGCGCGCTTGGGCAAAAAAGCGGCGCCGGATTCTTCCGCAAGGTTGGCAAGGAAATTTTGGTACTGGATCCGGCCAAAGCCGATTACGTTGCCCAGACCGGCAAGGTCAGCGACGAGGTCGCCGCGATCCTGAAACTCAAAACCCCTGCCGAGCAGTTCGCCAAGCTGCGCGCCAGCGCCGATCCGCAGGCGCAGTTCCTGTGGGCCATGCACCGCGACCTGTTCCACTACGCCGCGTACTGGCTTGGCGACATCGCCGCGAGTGCGCGCGACATCGACTTCGCCATGCGCTGGGGCTACGGCTGGAAACTCGGTCCCTTCGAGACCTGGCAGGCCGCCGGCTGGGCGAATGTCGCCCAATGGATCGCCGAAGATATCGCCGCCGGCAAGGCCATGAGCCAGTCGCCCCTGCCCGCCTGGGCAGCCGATCCGAAGCGCGCCGGCGTGCACGATGCGTCCGGTTCGTATTCCGCATCCACCGGCAAGCAGGTGCCGCCATCGGATGCACCCGTGTACAAGCGCCAGTTGTTTCCACAAAGCGTACTCGGCTCGAAACGACCCGACACAGGCACGACGATCTACGAAACCGACGATGCGCGGATGTGGACGCTCGGCGGCGACGACATCGCCATCCTCTCGTTCAAGTCCAAGATGCACACGATCGGCGCCGGCGTGCTCGACGCGATCGTGCGCGCGGTGGGCGAAGCCGAGCGCGGCAGCAAGGCGCTGGTGATCTGGCAGGATTCCGAGCCCTTCAGCGTCGGCGCCAACCTGAAGGAAGCCGGCGCGATGCTGCAATCCGGCAAGGCCGCCGACCTCGACGGTTTCATCGCGCGCTTCCAGCAGGCGACGATGCGCGTGAAACATGCGCTGGTGCCGGTGGTCGCAGCGGTACGCGGCATGGCGCTCGGCGGTGGTTGCGAATTGCAGATGCACTCGGCGCGCACGGTCGCCGCGCTGGAGAGTTACATCGGCCTCGTCGAGGCCGGCGTCGGCCTGTTGCCCGCCGGTGGCGGTTTGAAGGAACTCGCCCTGCGCGCCTCGCAACACGCCTTCGGTGGCGATGTGTTCACCGCGTTGAAGGGTTACTTCGAAACCGTGGCGATGGCCAAGACCTCGGGTAGCGCGCTGGAAGCCAAGGAAATGGGTTTGCTGCGGCAAAGCGACGTCGTCGTTTTCCACGCTGATGAATTGCTTCATGTCGCCAAGGCGCAGGCGAATGCGCTGGCCGAATCCGGTTGGCGTCCACCGCTGCCGGATCGGCAGATCGTTGCCGCGGGCGACGTGGCCACGGCGACGTTCAAGGCGAATCTGGTCAACATGCTCGAAGGTCGTTTCATTTCCGAACACGACATGGAAATCGCAACGCGCATCGCCGACACCTTGTGCGGCGGCCAGATCGAGCGCGGCTCGCTGATCGACGAACAGTGGCTGCTGGACCTGGAACGCAAGCACTTCGTCGCGTTGGCGCTGAATCCGAAGACGCAGGCGCGCATCGCGCATACGCTGACCACCGGCAAACCGCTGCGGAATTGAG
>JAFEEK010000095.1 GCA_018241165.1 Pseudomonadota bacterium | reverse complement strand
GCCGCACGCCGGCGCCTGTTCGTGCTTGCCTGTTCCTCCGCGCTCGTGCACTCTGCGCGGACTTCGTCGACACCGGCCCGCGCAGTCACCCACGATGTTTCGCCCGCTCGAACTTTTCATCGGACTGCGCTACACGCGCGCCAAGCGCCGCAATCATTTCATCTCGTTCATCTCGTTGGTGTCGATGCTCGGCATCGCGGTGGGCGTCACTGCGCTGATCACGGTCATCTCGGTGATGAATGGATTCGAGCAACAACTCACCGAACGCATTCTCGGTGCGGTGTCCGACGTGACGATTTCCGGAGTAGGCGAGAGCGTGCACGACTGGCAGGGCGCGGTGAAGCAGGCGGATGCGAATCCGCATGTGCGCGGCGCCGCGCCGTATGTGGAAAAAGTCGCGCTGCTGCAAGGCCGCCGCGTCACCGGCGCGGTGATCCGCGGCGTGTTGCCGGATGAGGAAGGCAAGGTTTCCGACCTCGGCCGCAAGATGAAGACCGGCAAGCTCGACGACCTCACGCCCGGCAGCTACGGCATCGTGCTTGGCGATGAACTGGCGATGCAGTTGGGCGTCAAGCCCGGCGACAAGGTCACGGTGTACACGCCGCAGGTGAGCGTGACGCCGATCGGCGCGCTGCCGCGCTTCAAGCGCTGCACCGTCGTCGGATTGTTTTCGGTCGGCTTCCAGCAATACGACGACGGCATGGCGCTGATGAACATGACCGACGCCGAGCATCTATTCCAGCTCGATGGTCCGACCGGAATTCGGCTCAAGCTCGACGACAAGTTCCGCGCCTGGGAGGTGGGCGATGCCCTCGCGCGCCAGCTCGGCCAGTTCTACCGGGTGCAGGATTGGCGCGAAGGGTTCTCGAACTTCTTCGCCGCCGTGTCGATGGAAAAGAAGGTGATGTTCATCATCCTGTCGCTGATCGTCGCGGTAGCGGCGTTCAACCTAGTGTCGACGCTGGTGATGCTGGTGCAGGACAAGCAGGCCGACATCGCCATCCTGCGCACGCTCGGCATCTCGCCGCGCAGCGTGATGGGCGTGTTCATGGTGCAAGGCACGATCGTCGGTGCGTTCGGAATCCTGCTCGGCGTCATCGGCGGCGTGTTGCTCGCGACCAACCTGCCGGCCATCGTGCAATGGATCGAGCACGTGTTCCACGTCGAATTCCTGTCGCCGGACATCTACTACATCAGCGAAGTGCCTTCGGACATGCACTGGAGCGATGTCGGCTGGATTTCGGCAGTCGCCTTCGTGTTCTGCCTGTTCGCGACGATCTATCCGGCCTGGCGCGCGGCGCGCACGCAGCCGGCGGCGGCGTTGCGCTATGAGTAATCCGATCGTGACCATTCGCCCCGCGCGCGTCGACGATGCGACGCTGCTGTGCGCCGCCGAGCGCGAGACGGCGCGCATCCCCGGTCATCTGGTTTCACAGCCGCATGAACTGCACGAGGACGCGTTCGCGCGCAAAGTTGCGGAACTTGCCGCGACGGGCAGCTATTTCGTTGCAGAGCGCGATGGCATGGTCGTCGGGCACGCGCTGCTGGATTTCACCGGCCCTCAGGCCGCGCTGGCGCATGTGCGAACGCTCACCATCGTGATTCATCCCGGGTACACGGGGCAGGGCATCGGAACCGTGTTGATGAACGCATTGCTTGATTGGGTGCGTGCGAACGCCCAAGTCGAACGCGTCGAGTTGCGCGTGCGTGAAAGCAACGCCGCGGCCATCCATCTGTACAAAAAATCTGGATTCGCCGAAGAAAGCCGGTTCCGGCGCCGCTTGAAACTTCCGGATGGGAAATACCTGGACGACATCGGCATGACGTTTTTCGCAGCGGAGTCGCGGCCATGACCGAAGCCGTCCTGCGCGCGCGCGGCATCGCCAAGACCTACAGCGAAGGCGAGCTGTGCACCGAGGTGCTGACCGGCGTCGATTTCGCGCTCGAACGCGGCAAGACGCTCGCCATCGTCGGAGCGTCGGGATCGGGAAAGAGCACGCTGTTGCATATCCTCGGCGGGCTGGACACGCCCAGTCGCGGAGAAGTGGAAGTCGATGGCCGCACGATGTCCGCGTTGTCGGATCGCGAACGCGGCGAGCTGCGCAACCGCTCGCTTGGCTTCATCTACCAGTTCCATCACCTGCTGCCCGAATTCACGGCGCTGGAAAACGTGTGCATGCCGCTGTTGATCCGCGGAGTTGCCATTGCCGAAGCCAGCCGCACGGCGACGACGCTGCTTGAACGCGTCGGGCTTGGCAAGCGCCTCGCGCACAAACCGGGCGAACTTTCCGGCGGCGAACGCCAGCGCTGCGCGGTGGCGCGCGCGTTGGTCACGCGACCGGCCTGCGTACTCGCCGACGAGCCGACCGGCAATCTCGACGAGAAGAACGCCGCGCAGGTTTACGCGCTGATGCTCGAACTCAATCGCGAGATCGGCACCAGCCTGGTGCTCGTCACCCACGACAACGCGCTGGCGCGGCGCATGGATCGGGTGCTGGAGTTGCACGAGGGCGGGTTGCGGGAGCAAGTTCGCGGCATGTAAGAACTTTCCTCTCCCCCAAGCTCGCTTGGGGGAGAGGGCAGGGTGAGGGGGCAGTGTTGCGAAATTGGGATAGGCTTCGACAATGCCCGGCGTACCCCCCTCACCCCAACTCTCTCCCCCGACGACGTCGGGGGAGAGGGGGACGACGCGCATCCGATTTCCACTCGCTGAATTTTTTCGTCCCGTCACGGCAGTTGCCCTGCTCGCCGGCGCGACCGCCGTGCAGATGCTTTCCACGTTGCCGCCGCGCTGGATCGATGCGCTTCTCGCATTGGCGGCGATCGCGCTGATCCTGATTTTCCGGCGCGCACGCTGGATCGGATTCTTCCTGCTTGCCGCTGCGTGGACGGTGTGGCGCGCCGACATCGCCCTGTCGCAGCGCCTGCCGTACGCGGTGGAAGGCGCGGACGTCAAAGTCAGCGGTCAGGTGCATGGCCTGCCGCGCGTTCAGGACGACGCCACGCGCTTTGAATTCGACGTGGGATCTGCCACGCATGATGGAACTGCGATTCCGATTCCGGGACGCCTGCGACTTGCGTGGTACGACACCAAAACCAGCGCCGCGCCGGATATCGCGCCGTGTTCGAATTGGCAGTTGCATGTTCGACTGAAACGCCCGCGCGGCGGAGTCAATCCCGGCGGTTTCGATTTCGAGCGCTACGCGCTGGAAGCCGGCATCGTCGCGACCGGCTATGTGCGTGAATCCGGCG
>JAFEEK010000094.1 GCA_018241165.1 Pseudomonadota bacterium | reverse complement strand
TCGGCAAGGCCTTTCTGATCTGGATGAACTGGGACAACGGCATCGAATTCAAGCGAATCGGTACTTTGATCAAATGAGGACGGCCATGCGCAAGCAGTACGGCATTACCCTGATTGGTTTCGCAATCGTTCTTGTCGTCGTCGGTTTCTTTGCCTACGCGGCGATGAAGCTGGTACCGGTTTACACCGAGTATTTCAGCGTGGTCAAGTCGGTAAAGTCGCTGCAGAGCGACGCCGGAATCCAGAACATGGGCATCGAGGAAATCCGGCGCAAGCTCGAGCCGATTTTCGATGTGCAATACGTCGATGAAAACGACGTGCCGCTGTCTTCCGTCACCCTTATAACCGCCAACGGCCAGCGTAGCCTCAACGTCGCTTACAGCGTCGACAAGCCGTTCATCTACAACATCGACCTGCTGATCCATTTCAACTACACCGTCGACCTGTCCAAGGGCGCGACGTACTGAACTTGGGCGCCGCTTTCGGCTACGCCTTCCGCGACCCGGCGCTGCGCGAACAGGCGTTGAGCCATCGCAGCACCGGCGCGCACAACAACGAACGCCTGGAATTCCTCGGCGATGCCCTGGTCGGCTTATTCGCCGCCGAGCTGCTGTACGCACGGTTTCCGCGTGCCGACGAGGGCGATCTCACGCGTTGGCGCGCACGCATGGTCAACGAAGGCGCTCTGGCGCAGATCGCGCGCGACCTCGACCTCGGTGATCAATTGCATCTGGGGCCGGGTGAGCTGAAAACCGGCGGCTTTCGCCGCGATTCGATCCTTGCCGATGCGTTCGAGGCGCTGGTCGGCGCCTGTTATCTGGATGGCGGTTTCGAAGCTTGTCGCGGCGTCGTTCACGCCATCTTCGAACCACGCGTGGACGCGGCGACCAGTACGCAGGAAAAAGATCCCAAGACGCAGTTGCAGGAACTGCTGCAAGGGCGCGGGCTGGCGTTGCCGGCCTATGAACTGAGCGGCTCCAGCGGCGCCGATCACGCCAAGGTATTCGATGTGACCTGCACCGTCGACGCATTCGATTTGCACTGTGTCGGCCGCGGCGGCAGTCGCCGTGCGGCCGAGCAGGCCGCAGCGGCGGCGGCATTGGAACGGATTGCGCAGGCTCGCCATGTCTGAAGCGCAGGCAGTGGATTTTCGCTGTGGCACGGCCGCGCTGGTCGGGCGCCCGAATGTCGGCAAGTCGACCTTGCTCAATGCCATGCTCGGATGGCATCTTTCCATCGCCGGGCCCAAGCCGCAGACCACGCGACACCGCATCCTTGGCATTCTCACGCGCCCGCTGGGACAGATCCTGTTCCTGGATACCCCCGGGATCCATCGCGACGGCGGTCGCGCGATGAACCGCCAGCTCAATCGCGCTGCGCGCCAGGCGATTTCCGAAGCCGATGTCGCCGTGCAGGTCGTGGAGGCCGGACGCTGGACAGCGCAAGACACGCAGGTGTGGAACGCGCTGGATGCGAGCCGGCCGCGATTGATTGCCATCAACAAGGTCGATGCGATCAAGGCCAAATCCGCGTTGCTGCCGTTCATCGAGAAGATCGGTGGCGAACGCGCGCCGGATGCGGTGTTTCTGGTATCGGCGAAGCGTCGCGACGGACTGGACGACCTCGTCAGCGGCATCATTTCACGCTTGCCGGTGGGCCCGGCAATTTTTGCCGAGGATGAACTTACCGACCGCAGCGAACGATTTCTCGCCGGCGAAATGGTGCGCGAGCAGACGATGCTGCGCTTGTCGAATGAGCTGCCTTACGCCACGACCGTCGAGGTGACGCAATTCGGCGAGGAAGGCGGACGCGCGGTCATCCACGCCACGATCTGGGTCGAGCGCGAAGGCCAGAAGGCCATCGTCATCGGCGCCGGCGGCGCGCAGTTGAAGGCGATCGGCAGTGCGGCCAGGCGCGTCATGGAAAAGGCCTTCGATCGCCGCGTGCATCTGCAACTGTGGGTGCGCGTGCGCGAAAACTGGTCGGACGACGAAGCGGCATTGAAACGTTTCGGCTATACGGAATGAATCGCGTCGAAGCGCAGCCGGCCTTCGTGCTGCATGCGCGCGCATGGCGCGAAACGTCGCTGCTGCTGGACGTACTGTGCCGCGATCACGGCCGCGTCGGGCTTGTCGCGCGTGGCGTGCGCAGCGCGCGTTCGCGCACGCCACGGCCGCTGTTGCAACCCTTCGCGCCGCTGCAACTGGGCTGGAGTGGCCGTGGCGAACTCGCCACCCTGAATTCGGCCGAAGCGGCCGGTGCGGCTCTGCCCTTGTCGGGCGAGGCTTTGTTGTGCGCCTTGTATCTCAACGAACTCGTCGTGCGCCTGGTGCCGCGCAACGACCCGCATCCGCAGTTGTTTGCGGCCTATCTTGAAGCCCTGGCGCGGCTGTCGCAGGGCCATCCGCCCGCATGGACGCTACGCCGTTTCGAACGCGACCTGCTCGGACACATCGGCTACGGATTGCTGCTGGATGCACAAGCCGACACCGGCGAACCGCTTGATGCCGCAGCCGAATACGCATATCTCCTCGATCAGGGACCGGTGTGCTGGCGCAGCGCGAGCGATGGGTTGAAGTTGCGCGGATCAGCCTTGCTCGCGCTGGCGCGCGACGAGGAACCCGATAGTGCGGATCTGCCGGGTCTGCGCCGCCTGTTGCGCGCGCTGATCGCGCAGCGGCTGGATGGCGACACGCTCAATGCATGGACACTGCTCGGCAGCGTGCGCGCGTCGAACGGCTAGTCGCGCAGTTCCATCAGGGTTTCGCGACACACGGCGACGAATGCATCGCGCTGTTCGTCCGCGGATCGATTCCCGGCTCGCAAGGCCGCCTGCCAACTGGCAGCGCGCGCCGCCAGCGCGGTTGCTCCGCAAAACCCGCACGATGCACGCAGGCGATGCAGGCGCTCAATCAGTGCTGTGCGGTCGGTCGCGAGATCGCCATGGGCCAGGTCGTGATCGAATTGTTCCAGTTCCCGCGCCAGCAGGCCGCGCAACGCGCGCAGCGCATTCGCGTCGCCGCCGACGGAATCCAGCGCAGCAGTGTCGTCGAGCAGGGCGGGCGTGGACTTGGGTAGAAATTTGGCGACGACTTCGTGAATGCGTTGCATCGACGCCGGTTTCTCCAGCACATCCATGAAGCCAGCGGCGCGAAGTTGCGCAGCCAGCGCCGCATCGATTTCCGCGCTGGTCGCGATCGCCGGAGCCGTCACGCCGCGTTTGCGCAAAGCGTGCAGCAAGTTCGCGCCGTCGATATCCGGCAGGCGACGATCGATCATCAGCAGGTCGATGCTGCCATTCGCGGCCAGCGCCGCCGCTCCGTCGGCTGCGGTCGTCACGACATGGCCAGACTCCTTCACCGCCATTTCCAGAAAGCGCAGCGAAACCGGATCGTCGTCGACGATCAGGACGCGCGGCCTGGAGCTTGTGTCCGGCATGGCGCCAGCATGCGCAATGGGCGAAGTGGCGTCAATGCGCTGCTATCATGACGGCCCTTTTGCGGCCGCCATGGCATGACCTTTTTCGAAACCGACATCACCGACCTCAGTCACGACGGCCGCGGCGTCGCGCACGTCAACGGCAAGGCCGTGTTCGTGGCCGGCGCGCTGGCCGGCGAACGCGTCCGCGCGCATTTCAGCGGCAAACACCGTCACTACGACGAGGCCGTGGTCGATGACGTGTTGCAGGCATCACCGGATCGCGTGACGCCGCTGTGCGCGCATTTCGGCGTTTGTGGCGGCTGTGCGCTGCAGCACCTGAAACCCGAGGCGCAGATCGCCGCCAAGCAGCGCGTGCTGCTGGAAAACCTCGAGCGCATCGGCAAGGTGCAGCCGCAGACCGTGCTTGCGCCGCTGACGGATTCGCCCTGGGGTTACCGGCGCAAGGCGCGCTTGAGCGTCAAATTCGTCGAGAAAAAGGGCAGGGTACTGGTCGGATTCCGCGAATCCAACGGCCGTTACGTCGCCGACATCGCGCGCTGCGAGGTATTGATGCCCGTGGTCGGCGAACGCATCGCCGACATCGCGGCGCTGATCGAGACCCTGGATGCCAGGCGCGATATTCCGCAAATTGAAGTCGCGATCGGCGACGACAGCGCCGCACTCGTGTTCCGCCATCTGCATCCGCTGTCCGAACGCGACCAGGCCGCGCTTGTCGAGTTTGCGAAAACGCATGCGTTGGCGATTTTCTCGCAATCCGGCGGCATCGACAGCGTCGCGCCACTGTGGCCCGCAGATGCGCAGCTTTCGTTCCGGCTGCCGAATTACGACGTGGAACTGGAATTCAAGCCGCTGGATTTCGTGCAGGTCAACGCCGGCATGAATCGCGCGATGATCGATCATGCGCTG
>JAFEEK010000093.1 GCA_018241165.1 Pseudomonadota bacterium | reverse complement strand
TCGGATGCCGACATCGCTGCCGCCGCGCAGTCGGCCAAGGATCGCGGGCTCGCCGGCAAGTGGGTGATCCCGCTGCAGAACACCACCCAGCAGCCGGACTTGCAGGACATGACCGACCGCGCCACACGCCAGGCCCTGTTCGAAGCTTCGTGGAACCGCGCCGAACACGGCGACGCGAACGACACGCGCGCCACGATCGTGCGCATCGCGCAGTTGCGCGCGGAAAAAGCCAAGCTGCTGGGTTTCCCGAACTTCGCGGCGTGGAACCTGCAAGACCAGATGGCGAAGACGCCGGCCGCGGCATTCGGCTTCCTGCGCAAGCTTGCGCCGGCATCCGTCGCGCGCGCGCGCGAGGAAGGCCGCGACATCCAGGCCACGATCGACAAGGACCAGAAGGCGCTCGGCAAGCCCGCGTTCAAGCTTGAGCCGTGGGATTGGGAGCATTACTCCGAGCAGGTGCGCAAGGCCAAGTACGACCTCGACGAGAGCCAGATCAAGCCGTATTTCGAACTCAACAACGTACTGGAAAACGGCGTCTTCTACGCCGCGCACCAGCTCTACGGCCTGAGCTTCAAGGAACGCCACGACATTCCGGTCTACCAGCCCGACGTGCGCGTGTTCGAAGTGTTCAACGCCGACGGCTCGCACCTGGCGCTGTTCTATTGCGACTACTTCAAGCGCGACAACAAGAACGGCGGCGCCTGGATGGACAACTTCGTCGGCCAGTCGAAACTGCTCGGCACCTCGCCGGTCATCTACAACGTCGCCAACTTCACCAAGCCGGCGCCCGGCCAGCCGGCACTGCTGTCGTGGGACGATGTCATCACCATGTTCCACGAGTTCGGCCATGCCCTGCACGGCATGTTCGCCGACGAGGAATATCCGACCTTGTCCGGCACCAACACGGCGCGCGACTTCGTCGAGTTCCCGTCGCAGTTCAACGAGCACTGGGCCAGCGTGCCGGAAGTCTTCGACCACTTCGCCAAGAATTACCAGACCGGCGCGGCGATGCCGGCCGAACTCGTCGCCAAGATGCGCAAGGCGGGCAAATTCAACAAAGGCTACGACATGACCGAGCTTGTCGCCGCTGCCTTGCTGGACATGGAATGGCATACGCTGCCGGCCAGCGCGCCGTTGCAGGATGCGGACAAGTTTGAAATTGCCGCGCTGAAGAAGGACAAGGTCGACCTGAGTTACGTGCCGCCGCGTTATCGCTCCAGCTACTTTCTGCACATCTGGTCGAACGGTTATTCCGCCGGTTACTACGCCTATGCGTGGACGCAGATGCTCGCCGACGACGCATTCGAGTGGTTCAAGGATAACGGCGGGCTGACCCGCGCCAACGGCGACCGCTTCCGTGCCATGATTCTCTCGCGCGGCAACACCGTGGAATTGGCCAAGTTGTATCGCGACTGGCGCGGCCAGAATCCGAGCATCGAACCGATGCTCATCGACCGTGGCCTGAAGGCAGCGCCCGCGAAAAAACACTGACGCGCATCACGCCAGCCATGAAACGAACGGGCCGGCTCTTGCCGGCCCGTTTTCTTTGGCCTTGCGTGCGCTGCCGGGTCAGGGTGCAGCGGCAGCAAGTTTGGGCCCAAGCACATGCAGCACCTGTTCGGCGATGCGATGCCGATTCGCGATATCGGGGTTGTCGACGAACACTGCCTGGCTGTCGATGCCGATCAAAATGTTGGCGTGGACGATGTACACCAGCGGCCCGATGCCCTTGGCCCCATCGCCGAGGTCGGCATAAGGATTCGATTCGGTTGCCGGACCATGCGGCGGAATTTGCAGGCCATTGGCGTAGGCCTTCACATTGCTGCGCTGGATCGACAGCATGACACTGAAGTGCGAGTGATCCTTGCCGAAGTAATAACACTCGCTGTGTTGCAGCGACGCGAGCCTTTCATCGTGCGGTTCGGCGGTCAATTTTTCACCAAAGATTTCCGACATCTGCGCGGCGTCTATCATTGCGCAGGCGGTGCCCTGCGCCGGAGGCGATGCTATTGCGGCGCCCGGTTCAGCGCCGGATTTCTCGGGCGCTTGTGAAGACGAACACGCCACGACCAGCATAAGCAGGAAGGGCAACGTCGCGTGGCGAATTGCGCTGGCGAGATGGCGGTGCATGGCTTGCTCCTGTCGGCCGAAGCATCCGTATATGCCGGAAAACCGCAAAGAATGCCAGCCGGATCGACTGTGCGCAGAAGGATGCTGGCCGGCGACGCGCCAACTGGCGAAGCGTGGCGCATAATTTCGATATTCGCCTGCCAATCCCGGAACCGGACCACTTGATTGCCACCACTTCCGACGCCTTTCTTGCAGCGCTTGCAAAACTGCCGCCACTGCCCGGAGCGCGCGCCACCGCGCGAGCGGCATTTCTCGTCGCCCCCGCCGCGGCTGAACTCGCATCCGAATCCGCGCGCGACAACCGCTATATGCGCATGGATGCCGGCTTCGATCCGCTGTGCGCTCTCGCCCAACATGCCGCACTTGCCACCGCCCTACGCGCGGATTGCCCGGTCATCGTGTTTCCCGGCGACGCGGCGACGCCCGATGCGATGTTTCCCAACAACGTGTTCGGAACCG
>JAFEEK010000092.1 GCA_018241165.1 Pseudomonadota bacterium | reverse complement strand
CGTCCGCAAGGCCTACTGCGTGATCGATGGGCATTCCCGGCACGCGACGTCCACCGCCCAGATCGACGACGCATTCGCCGAGTTCGCGCACGGCGATGGCCTGGATGAATCCTGCGCGGGTGGCGGCGACCGGGCGTTGCACCGGCGCTTGCGGCAGGCATCGTTGCGGATGTTCGAGCACATCGGTCGGTCCGCCCAGTGAAGCCACCATGCGCGCGAAGCGTTCGGCGGCGGCGCCCGAATCCAGTGCGCGGCGCAGGCGGGCCGTTGCGGCCGCACGATCATCGTCGATGCTGCCCATGCACAACAATTCGGCGGACAACGCCAGGGTCAGGTCACGCAAGCGTGGATCGCAGGTGCGACCGCTGAGCAGATCCACGACGGCACGAACCTCAAGCGCGTTGCCGGCGTCGCGCCCAAGCACCTGGTCCATGTCGCTGAGCGCCACCGCCAATGCGATGCCGTTGTCCGCGGCGACAGCGCACATGCGCGTCGCCATCGCCATCGCGGCGCTTTCATCGGGTGTCTGCGCGCCATTGCCGGTCTTGACGTCGAGCACCAGCGCCTGCGCGCCGCCGGCGAGTTTCTTGGCCAGGATCGATGCAACGATCAGATCCGGCACATCCACGGTGGCGGTGACGTCGCGCACGGCATACAGGCGCCGGTCTGCCGGAACCAGATCGGCGTTCTGTCCGACGATGGCGCAGCCGGTGTCCTTCACGATCCGATGCAGGCGCTCGGGCACCGGATTCGTGTCGTAGCCGGGCAGGCTTTCCAGCTTGTCTAGCGTGCCGCCGGTGTGGCCCAGGCCGCGGCCGGAGATCATCGGCACGTATCCGCCGCAGGCAGCAACCAGCGGCGCCAGCGCCAGGCTCACGCAATCGCCGACGCCGCCGGTGGAGTGCTTGTCCAGCACGGGACCGGGCAGGTCGCGCCACGCCAGGCAATGGCCCGAATCGCGCAGCGCGAAGGTGAAATCGCGGCATTCGCGCAAATCAAGACCGCGCCACGCCACGGCCATCGCAAACGCGCCGATCTGGGCGTCGCACCAGGTGTCGTCGGCAATGCCCTGCGCCAGATCGCGCCATTGTGCCGCGTTCAATCGCAGGCCTTCGCGCTTGGCGCGGATCAGCGCGGCGGCAGAGTTTGCGCTCATCGTGACGGCGCTACCAATGCGGCGAGTTCGTCGAACAGCGCGCTGGCGCCGATGCGGAATTGTTCCGGCGCGATCCACTCGTCGCCAAGCCGTGCGCGTGCCAGGTCGAGGTATTCGATGGCGGCATCAAGGCTGCGGATCCCGCCGGCCGCCTTGAAACCGCAACGGCCACGATTGGCGGCAATGACATCCAGCATGATCGCGGCAGCTTCCGGCGTGGCATTGACTGCCACCTTGCCGGTGGAAGTCTTGAGGAAATCCACGCCGGCATCGATGCCCAATTGCGCCGCGTCGCGAATGCGCCCGGGCGCGCCCAGTGCGCCGGTTTCCAGGATCAATTTGAGCACGCGCGTGCCACAGGCCTTGCGTGCGGCATCCACCACGGTACGAGCGGTAGCCACCTCGCCACGGGCAAATGCCGCCCATGGCAACACCGCGTCGATTTCATCGGCGCCAGCGGCGATGACGGATTCGATCTCGCGCGTGACGCGCACAGCATCAGTGCCGCCATCGGGAAAGTTGACGACGCTCGCAATCTTCACCCCGGTACCGGCAAGCGCGCTACGGGCCGTGGCGATATGCGCCGGATAGATGCACACCGCCGCGGGTTGGATCGCACATTCACGCGCGCGCACGCATAGCGCCTGGATACGGGCGCAGGTGTCGTCGTCGTTCAGGCTGGTGAGATCAAGCAGCGGCAGCAGGCAGGCAGCGAGCTCGCGGCGCAGTTCTTCATCCGGTTGCATGAGAGATTCCGTAGTTTGTCGTTGCAAGGCTAAGCCGAACGAAGCCATTGGAATATGACCTGGGACAAGCACGGATGATGCAGTGTCACGCAACCGGCAGGCCGCGTGGGCTCGAGATTCCCCTTTCGCGACATGAGTCGGCTATGCTTGCACGATGGCGGGGCAGATGGAAATTCCGGGCTACCGGATCGTGCGCGAACTCGGCCGTGGCGGCATGGGCACGGTGTTCCTTGCCGTCCAGGATTCACTCGGTCGCGAGGTCGCACTCAAGCTGCTTGCGCCGCAGTTTGTTGCCGACGCCATCGCCGGCGAGCGCTTTCTACGCGAAGGCCGCATCGCGGCTCGGCTGACGCATCGCCACATCGTCAGCATCTACGACGTCGGCGTACACGACGGGCAGCCTTATCTGGCGATGGAATACATGCCGGGCGGGGCGGTTGCGACCGGCGTTCCACTCGCACCGTCGGCGGCGCTGGAGATCGTGCGGCAAATCGCCTTGGCGCTGGATCACGCCGCCAGCGAGGGCGTAATCCATCGGGATCTGAAACCCGAAAACATCTTGCGGCGCAAGGATGGTTCCTATGCGTTGTCCGATTTCGGCATTGCCCGCGCGTTGCGCGCGGACGGGACGAAAAGCCTGGAGTTGACCCAGGAAGGCACGACGGTCGGCACGCCGCATTACATGAGTCCGGAGCAGTTGCAGGCGCATCCGCTCGACGGCCGTTCGGACCTGTATTCGCTTGGCGTCGTGCTCTACCAGCTGTTCATGGGTCAGTTGCCTTACCCGGGCACGAAGGACATGCCGATCGGGATGCAGCAGATTCATGCGCCGGTGCCGCGGTTATCGGAGGATCTGGTTCGCTATCAGCCGCTCGTCGACTCGATGATGGCGAAATCGCCGGACCGGCGTCCGGCGTCCGGGGCGGAAGTCGCCAGCAAGATCGAAGCGATCCAGACGAATCCTGGCATGGCGGCCGTGACGCAAGGAATGGAAACGCTGTCGTCGACAAGGCGCAAACCGTGGCTTCTGGCGGCTGGATTGATCATCGCATTGGCCGGCGCGGCCGGATATTTCGCCCTGACGCACCGATCGGCGCCAACACTTGCTCCGCCCAGTGCAGTGCAGACAAGCAGCGGCGCGCCTGCGGTTGTTCACAAGGTTGCCGAACAAAGCGTCGCCGTACTGCCGCTGGTCAATGCCAGCAAGGACCCGGACCAGCAATTCTTCTCCGACGGCCTTTCCGAAAACCTGATCGACACCTTGTCGCGCTTCGACGGACTGAAGGTGATCGGCCGCATGTCCTCGTTCCAGTTCCGCGATGACAAGGGCGACAGCGCGGCTATCGGCGCGAAGCTGGGCGCGGCCTATCTGCTCAGCGGCAGCGTGCAGCGCGCGAGCGACCTGGTGCGTATCAGCGCGTCGCTGGTCAAGGCCGCCGACGGCAGCACGTTGTGGGCCGAACATTACGATCGTCCGTACAAGAACCTGTTCGCGCTGCAGGACGAGATCGCACAAGCCGTCGCCAGCGCATTGCAGGTCAAGCTGCTGTCGTCCGTGGCGGCGCAGCAGGACGACCGTCCGCCCAGCGGCAGCAT
>JAFEEK010000091.1 GCA_018241165.1 Pseudomonadota bacterium | reverse complement strand
GCCACCACGATCAAGGCGGCGAAGAAGAAGGTCGAGAGCGAAAGCCCGGAGGTTTGGGACATCCTCGAAGAGGTGATCCGCGAGCATCCGGTGCTGCTCAACCGCGCACCGACCCTGCATCGCCTCGGCATCCAGGCGTTCGAGCCGGTGCTGGTCGAAGGCAAGGCGATCCAGTTGCATCCGCTGGTGTGTACCGCGTTCAACGCCGACTTCGACGGCGACCAGATGGCCGTGCACGTGCCGCTGTCGCTGGAAGCGCAGCTCGAGGCGCGCGCACTGATGATGTCGTCGAACAACATCCTGTCGCCGGCGAACGGCGATCCGATCATCGTGCCGACCCAGGACGTGGTGCTGGGCCTTTACTACATGACCCGCGCGCTGGAAAACGCAAAGGGCGAGGGCATGGCGTTCGCGAACCTCGCCGAGGTCAACCGCGCCTACCAGAATCGCGCCGTGGAACTGCACGCCAAGGTCAAGGTGCGCATCCACGAAGTGGTGATCGACGAGAAGAAGAACCGCAGCGAGAAGACCACGCTCGTGGAAACCACGATCGGCCGCGCGCTGTTGGCGGAGATTTTGCCTGAAGGACTGCCGTTCAAGTTGATCAACCAGGAGTTGACCAAGAAGGCGATCTCGCGCCTGATCAACGCCTGCTATCGCAGCCTTGGCCTCAAGGACACCGTCGTGTTCGCCGACAAGCTGATGTACACGGGCTTCAACTACGCGACCCGCGCCGGCATCTCGATCGGCATCGACGACATGAAGATCCCGACCGAGAAACCGAAGATCCTCGAAGGCGCCGAGAAGGACGTCAAGGAAATCCAGGAGCAGTTCGCTTCGGGCCTGGTCACGGCCGGCGAGCGCTACAACAAGGTCGTCGACATCTGGTCGCGCACCAACGAACTGGTGGCCGGCGCGATGATGAAGGGCATCGGCGTGGACAAGGTCAAGTCCGCCAAGGGCGAGGCGATCGAACAGAAGTCGATGAACTCGCTGTTCATCATGGCCGATTCCGGCGCGCGCGGTTCCGCGGCGCAGATCCGCCAGCTCGCCGGCATGCGCGGCTTGATGGCGCGCCCGGACGGCTCGATCATCGAGACGCCGATCAAGGCGAACTTCCGCGAAGGCCTGGATGTATTGCAGTACTTCAACTCGACCCACGGCGCGCGCAAGGGTCTGGCCGATACCGCGCTCAAGACCGCGAACTCGGGTTACCTGACTCGCCGCCTGGTCGACGTGGCGCAAGACGTCGTCGTCACCGTACCCGATTGCGGCACGCTCGCCGGCCTGACCATGACGGCCATCGTGGAAGGCGGCGACGTCGTCGAGCCGCTGCGCGACCGCGTGCTTGGCCGCATCGTGGCTGCCGACGTCTACGCGCCGGGCAACGAAGACAAGCCGCTGCTCACGCGCAACACCCTGCTCGACGAAAAACTGGTCGAGAAACTCGATGCCGCCGGCGTGCAATCGATCCTGGTGCGTTCGCCGATCACCTGCGAGTCGAGCTTCGGCGTTTGCGCACACTGCTACGGGCGCGACCTCGCGCGCGGGCATCTCGTCAACATGGGCGAGGCGGTCGGCGTCATCGCCGCGCAGTCCATTGGCGAGCCCGGCACGCAGCTGACCATGCGCACGTTCCACATCGGCGGCGCGGCTTCGCGCGCGGCAGCGGTAGACAACGTGCAGGTCAAGACTGCCGGTACGCTGAAATTCAACAACCTCAAGACCGTGCAGCATGCACAGGGTCATCTCGTCGCGGTATCGCGCTCGGGTGAACTGTCGGTGATGGATGGACAAGGACGCGAGCGTGAGCGCTACAAGGTTCCGTACGGCGCCACCATTTCCGTCAAGGATGGCGCGGCGACGAAGCCGGGCCAGGTCGTGGCGAACTGGGATCCGCACACCCATCCGATCGTTTCGGAAGTGGCCGGTCGTGTGCGCTTCATCGACTTCATCGACGGCTTGACCGTGCAGGCGCAGACCGACGACCTGACCGGCCTGGAATCGGCCGTGGTGACCGATCCCAAGCGCCGTGGCACGCAGGCCAAGGATCTGCGCCCGACCGTGCGCATCGAGGACAAGAAGGGCAAGGAACTCAAGCTTCCCGGTTCCGACATTCCGGCGCAGTACTTCCTGCCGGCTGGCGCAATCGTCAGCCTGCAAGATGGCGCGGAAGTCGGCGTCGGCGACGTGGTCGCGCGTATCCCGCAGGAAACATCCAAGACCCGCGACATCACCGGCGGCCTGCCGCGCGTGGCCGACCTGTTCGAGGCGCGCAAGCCGAAGGAACCGGCGATCCTGGCTGAAGTGTCGGGCGTCGTGTCGTTCGGCAAGGACACCAAGGGCAAGCAGCGCCTGGTCATCAAGGACGTCGATGGCAACGACCACGAGGAACTGATCCCGAAGTGGCGTCAGGTCATCGTGTTCGAAGGCGAACATGTTGAAAAGGGCGAAACCGTGGTCGACGGCGAGCCCAATCCGCATGACATCCTGCGCCTGCTCGGCGTGGAGCCGCTGGCCGCATACCTGGTCAAGGAAATCCAGGACGTCTACCGCCTGCAGGGCGTGAAGATCAACGACAAGCACATCGAAACGATCATTCGCCAGATGCTGCGCAAGGTCGAAATCTCCGATCCGGGCGATACCCGCTACCTGCGCAACGAACAGGCCGATCGCGTACGCCTGGGCGAGGAAAATGCGCGTGCCAAGGCGCGTGACGAGCGTCCGGCCGAGATCGTGCCGATGTTGCTGGGCATCACCAAGGCGTCGCTGGCGACCGAGTCGTTCATCTCGGCCGCATCGTTCCAGGAAACCACGCGCGTATTGACGGAAGCCGCCGTGCGCGGCAACCGCGACACCCTGCGCGGCTTG
>JAFEEK010000090.1 GCA_018241165.1 Pseudomonadota bacterium | reverse complement strand
GCACATGGCCAATGCGGTCGGCGCAAAAGTGCTGGGTCTGCACGCGGCGAGCAATCCGAACCGCTCAGGGCCCTATTCCGATCGCCGCTGGTGCGTGGATCGCTACGACGCGGCCGCGCGCAAGTTTCGCGGCAAGGCAGCCAGCGAATTGCCGTGGGGAACGAAGCTGGAATATCCGGGGGCGATGGAATTGATCGAAACCGACGCCGTCATCGAACGCTTCGAGGCGTTCCGCGCGTATCAGACCGGCGGCGCGCCGTAGTCTTGGTACGATTTTTCCTCGACCAGTTTCGAGCCCAGTTTGAGGTTGATTTCGCGTTTGACCGCGGCGCGCTTGTCGTTGGTGAAATACACCGCGCGCGCAAGCTCGATGAAACGCGCGTCGAACGCCTGCGCTTTTTCCTTCACGCGGATTTCGTCCTCGATCTCCCACAGCGCCTCGTTGATGCGCTTGAGTTCGTTGCGCTCGACGGAAATGTCGGTGCGCGACGCCGGATTCTGCGCCCAGGTCGCGTTGAGCATGTCCAGTTCCGCACGCACGTTCGCGACCTTCGCCGCATCGCTCATGCGCTCGGACTTGATCTCGAGGATGGTGATCTTGTCGATCAGTTCGCCGAAGGAAACAGGGGTTGAGATCAGGCTCATGGAAAGGCCACGGACAGGAAAACGCGTGCTGTCAGTGTGGCGGAGAGGGTGGGATTCGAACCCACGTTACGGCAAAACCGTAAACCGGATTTCGAATCCGGCGCATTCGACCACTCTGCCACCTCTCCACACTGGACGCAGGCGCAAAACCGAAGGTCGCGCATGATACGGGCAGCGCGGCCAAGACTCAACTTTTCTTTGCCGTCACCTTGACCGCATGCACCGCCCGCGAACGGTTGCGCGTGTAGACGTACACCGACGCCGGCGGCACGTTCCACCAGGCGAAGCCACCGCGGCGCACGGAAAGATCCAGTTCCTCGAGCAGGTCGCGCGGCACCGGCGATTTCGGACCATAGGTGAACTGGATAAGGCGACCGTCGGGCTTGAGCGTGGAAAACGCCGCGGCAAGGATCTCGGATTGCGTTTGCCGCGACATCGACAGCAGGCCGAGTCCGCTGATGATAGCGTCGGCGGGGCCGTCGTCGAGGTAACCGCCGCGCTGCGCAATCGCCTTCAACTCGCGCGCATCGCCACACTCCACGCGCGCATCGGGAAAATGCGCACGCAGGTGCTGGTACAGCGCCTCGTTGAGTTCGAGCACGAGCAAGTCACGTGCGGCAATGCCGTGAGCAAGCATGGCGCGGGTAAACACGCCGGTGCCGCCGCCGAGCTCGATCACTCGCCGCGTATCGTGCGGCAATTCGGAAATCATCTGCCGCGTCAATTGCCGGCCGGACGGCGATAACGCCGCGATGCCGAGCGGATTCTTCAGCCACTGGCGAAAAAAAGTCCAAGCCTCGGGGGCGGCGGTGCGCTCGTCGGTCCGGGTCGGCGAAGTCATGGAAGTGTCCCCTGCATAGCACCGCTATGCTAGCAGGTCGGCGATTCCACGATGGTTAAGCGCATGAAAAGGCCCGCGGCGCGGCGCGCAGCGGGCCCGGGGAAACGCCTGCACCGTCGATCAGCGGCAGTAGCGCGGGTCTGCCGAAGCGCAGGAATTGCCACGGTTGTAGCCAGCCCGATAGTAGCCGCGATCATTGTCGTAGCCGCGGTTGTAGCCACGGTCGTAGCGCGGATCTTCGTTGCGGTAATACGTGCGCGAACGGTAATACGTGCGGTACACCGGCGCCGGATAGTAACCGCCGTAGTAGACCGGAGCCGGGGCGTAGTAGCCGCTGTAGTAGCTCGGGCCATAATAGCCGCCGTAGTACGCCGGCGAGTAATTGCCGTAGTACCCGCCACCGTAATAGCCGCCGCCGTAATAGCCGCTACCGTAGTATCCGCCCACGCCGACGTAGCCGTGGCCGTGATGGCCGCCCCAGTAACCCAGGCTGATGCCCGGCAGATCGATGCCGATGCTCACATGCCCGCGAGCGAACGCGGACGGCGCCAAGACCAGCCCGGCAGCCGCGATCAAGCCCAGAACCAGCGTGCGCAAACCCCATTTGCGGATCGTCATGGCCATCTCCGGAAATAACCTCGTGCGAACCCAATGTCGCAGGTGCATCGTCGATCCGCGCGGCTGAATCGAATGTGAAAATCGCCGGTGCTGGCATGACCCGTTCAGGTTTGCTCCGGCGAAGCTGAACAAGACTATTTCAAGCGCAGTTCCCACGCGCGGTGAATGCGACTGTGGCGCGCAAAATCGAAGGGAATCGTTTGCGCGCTGATTTCGCGGATGGCAAACCGCGCGAGAGCTGCCTCGTCCAGCTTGAAACGCCGGAAATTGTTCGAGAACAGGATCATTCCGCCCGCCAACAGGCGATCGCCGCACAGATTCAACAGGCGCACATGATCGCGCTGCACGTCGAAATCCTCCGCGCGCTTGGAATTGGAGAACGTCGGCGGGTCGACGAAGATCAGATCGAACATCGCCGAATGCGATTGCAGGTAGGTTGCTGCATCGTCGCGAACCAACCGATTGTTGGCTGGATCGAGCCCGTTCAAGGCGAAGTTGCGCGCGGCCCAGTCGAGGTATGTCTGCGACAGATCCACGCTTACCGTTTCGGCAGCGCCACCGTCGGCTGCATAAACGCTGACGCTGCCGGTGTAGCAGAACAGGTTGAGAAAGCGCTTGCCGCACGCGGACTCGCGCACGCGCTGGCGCAACGGGCGATGATCCAGGAACAATCCGGTGTCGAGGTAATCGTGCAGGTTGACGAGGAACTTCAACCCGCCCTCGCCAACCTCGATGAATTCGCCGCGCTCGTCCAGCCTGCCGTACTTCTCGCCGCCCTTGCCACGGCGGCGCTGCTTGAGCGCGATGCGTTCGCGTGGAACACCGAGCGCCTCGCCCGCCGCGCGCACCAGTTCGCGCCAGCGCGTGCGCGCGAGGTCTTC
>JAFEEK010000008.1 GCA_018241165.1 Pseudomonadota bacterium | reverse complement strand
GGCTGCTCGGCGCAGATGCGAGCTGGGAAGATCGTCGCCACTTCTTCCACGTCGCCGCGCAGGCCACGCGCCAGGTATTGGTCGATGCCGCGCGTCGGCGTCTGTCGGCCAAGCGCGGTTCCGGCGCCGAGCATGTCGAACTCGGGCTTGCGCTGGATCAGCCCATCCCCGAAGCCGACGCGAGTCTGGTGCAACTGGATGCTGCGTTGCGCGACTTGCAGCACAATGATCCGCGCCGTGCCCAGATCATCGAGTTGGTGTATTTCGGCGGGCTCGGCCGTGCCGAGGTCGCCTCGAGCCTGGCGCTTTCCGAGACCACGGTCGATCGCGACCTGCGTCTGGCGCGCGCGTGGCTGCGCAGCGCGATGGAAGCCTGAATCGTGGCGTCGCTGGACGACCTGGCGCCGCATTTCGAGCGCCTGCTTGAGCTGCCGGCGGCTGCACGCGCGGCCGAACTGGCGGCATTGCCGCTCGATGCGCATGCGCGTGAACGCCTGGCGCGCATGCTCGCCGCCGATGCCGATGCCGACGCCGCATTGACCTGCCTGATCGCGCACGGCGCGAGCGGCGTGGAGCCGGCGCCGGCACGGTCGTTGGGGCCGTACCGTCTGTTGCATGAACTCGGCGCAGGCGGCATGGGGACGGTATTCCTTGCCGAGCGTGCGGATGGTCAATTCACCCGCCAGGTGGCGATCAAATTGTTGCGCGGCTTTCCCACGCGCGAGGCGTCGCGCCGGTTGCGCCAGGAGCGGCAGATCCTGGCCGGCCTGGACCACCCGAACATCGCGCGTCTGCTCGATGGCGGCGAAACCGACGACGGCCAGCCGTGGCTGGCGATGGAATTCGTCGATGGCGAGCAATTGCTTCAGCACGTCGCCGGGCACAGGCTTGGCTTGCGCGAACGACTGACGCTGTTCGATGCCATGCTCGATGCCGTTGCGCATGCGCATCGACACCTGATCGTGCACCGCGACCTTAAACCCGCCAACGTGCTGGTGACACACGACGGGATCGTCAAGCTGCTCGATTTCGGCATCGCGCGCCTGCTCGAGGCGGGCGAGGACAGCGCGCCGCGCGAGACATCCACGCGCGTGTTCAGCCGTGGCTACGCCAGTCCGGAACAGCAGCAAGGCGGTGCGATCACCACCGCCAGCGACATCTACAGCCTGGGCGTGATGTTGCGCGAGATGTTGACCGGTCGGCGCGGCCAGGACTGCGTGGCGGTGGTCGATGCGCTGCCCCTGGATGTGGAACTGGCCGCCATTCTGGCCAAGGCTACTGCGGCCGAACCGTTGCAGCGCTACGCCAGCGCCGGCGAATTCGCCGATGACCTGCAACGGTTTCGCGAGGGTCGGCCGGTGCGTGCGACGCGCTGGACGCGCCGCTACCGTCTGCACAAGTTCGTGGTGAGACACCGCCTGGCGTTCGCCGCAGTGGCCATTGCCGCTGCCGTGCTGGCCGCATTCGTCTGGCGCATCGGCCACGAACGCAATCGCGCCGTGGCCGCCGAAGCCGTGGCGCAAAATGCGTTGCGTGCCGCCAAACGCGACGCGGCAAGTGCGCGCGCGTCGCTGGATTTTCTCGGCGCCGCCTTCGCCGCAGCCGCGCCGGAACAGGCGTTGAGCCGGCAGGTGAGCGTGCGCAACCTGCTCGATGCGGCACGCGCGCAACTGGCGCACAACCCGGATCCGGCGGTCGTGCAGACCATGCAACGCCTGCTCGCGCACCTGTATGGCGATCTCGGCGAAGCGGCGATCGCGCTGGATCTCATGCGTGCGGGCCTTGACGGTGTGGCACCGTCCGACCGTGGCGAGGCGCTGCGCCTGGCCGACGACTACGACCAATACAGCGAATTGCTCGGGCTTCAGGGCGACGGCGCCGGCGGCCTGGCCGCCGCGCGCACGGCGCAACAGTGGCGCGAACGCTTCGCCCCCGACGATGCGGTAGAGCGCGTGCGCAGCCTCGCCGCGCTCGCGCTCGCCCAGCATCGCAACGGCGCCGATCCGGATGCGATTGCGCTGCTGCGTCAAGCCTTGGCGTTGGCCGACGCCACGCCGGCCTTGCCGCTGGAAGCGTACGTGGACATCACCCAGACGCTCGCTACCCTGCTCGCCACCCAAGGCGACGCCGAGGCCGCGGATGCCGTCGCGGACCGCGGCTTGCGGCGAGTCGATGCCGAGCGCCCGCCGCAGTCGCCGGAGCACATAAAACTGCTGCACAGCAAGGCCAACGCACGCAGCGCGGCGGGCGATCCGGCCGGCGCCGAAAAATTCCTGCGAGCGGCAATCGCCTTGCAGGATCGCGTGGTGGCTTCCGGTGGTTCGCGCATGATGGTGCTCAACAACGATCTGGCGCTGGTGCTCAACGATCTTGGCCGCTACCGCGAGGCGGTGGAGCTGTTGCATGCATCCGATCGCAACATGGCCGATGCCGGGCTGATCAGCGCCGACGACCGCGCGCTGTCGCACTCCAATTTTGGCGGCGTGCTGGAGAGTGCCGGCGATTACGCAGCCGCGATCGCGGAATTCGATGCGGCCATCCGCATCCTCGATGCCGGCGGCAAGGATGCCGACGACCAGGTGCGCCGCCGCATCGTGCGTGCGCAGGCGCGCACGCTGGGCATCGCCGGACAGCATGAACGCGCATGGGCGATGTTCAGCGATTTGCGCCAGCGCTGCGCGCGCATCGAAGGCGAGGATTCGGGCGAATACGCGATGCTGACCTGGCAACTGGCCCAGCTGGCGATGCGCATGAAGCATCCCGATGCCGGCACTGAGCTGCTTGCCGAGGCCGAGCGCCGCTGGCACGCGCTGGTGCCGGACACGCACTTGATCTTCCTGCATGCGCGGCGGCTGCACGCGGCGCTCGCGCTCCAGCGCGGCGATGCCGGCGCCGCAGCGTCGGATCTGGAATCTGCCGTCGCCGGCTTCCAGGCCAATGGCGCCCTACCGGTGGATCTGGCGATTGCGCGCAGCGAGTTGGCGCAGGTGCGTTGGCGCCAACAGCGGATCGAGGATGCCCGCACGCAACTGCGCCAGGCATTGCCGGCGCTGCGCGAAGCACTGTTGCCCGCCGAGGTCAACCGCGCCGCCGCGGAAACTCTGGCCAGGCGCCTGGGGTTGCCCGCCTGATTGCGCCGCCGGGCTGGGGGGGTTCGGCATCGTCTTGCGTATACGGGACAAACCTCCCGAGGAATTCGCATGCGCGCTCGTTCTCGTATCCATTCCCTGTTCCATGGCATCGTGTTGATGGCGCTTTGCACCGCGACCGCGCATGCGGTGAGCCCGATCGTGATCTGGGTTACCAACAGCAACAACTTCGGGGCAGGCAGCTACACCGCCGCGCTGGCGCAACTGCAGCCGATCGCGACGCCGCAGGAAATCCGCTTCTCGTATCCATCCACGCAAACCATTTACCTCAATGGTCCGCAGTCGGTCATCGTCGGCAGCGATGTGCGCATCGATGGTGCTGACATGTTCGGCAACGTGGTCATCGACGGCGCCGGCTGGACCCAGGCGACCGTGCCATCGGGCTCGACCACGGCGAAGTTGACGATCGCCAACCTGACCTTGCGCCATGGCCAGCAGATCGGCACGGGCGGTTGCGTCAAAGTGGCCAATGCCGCCACGGCGACGGTGATCGATCACGTCAAGTTCATCGAGTGCAAGGCTTTTGTCGATGCGACGACGCCGGCGCGTGGCGGCGCGGTTTACGCGGCTGGCGCGCTGACGGTCGCGGACTCGTCGTTCGATCGCAACGAGGTTTTGACGCTTGGCACGTCGGCGGAGACCAACAACGCCAACGGCGGCGCGCTGTCCAGCGAAGGCGCGCACAACGTGACGATCGCGCGCAGTGCGTTCCGCGACAATCGCGTCTACCTGTTCAACAGCCTGCCCTCGTTCTGCTCCAGCGGCGCTGGCGGCGCGGTGCATCTGTACCTGCCCGGTGCAAATTCCGCAGGCTCCATCGTCGATTCGAGCTTTACCGGCAACACCACGGCCTGCCGGCGTCCGGGCACCGGTTACGATCTCGTCGGCGTCGGCGACGGCGGAGCGGTTTCATTGAACAGCGATTCCGGCACATTCACGATCGAACGCAATTTCTTCGAGAACAACATCGGGCTGCGTGGCGGCGCGCTCGCCTTCATCAACGCC
>JAFEEK010000089.1 GCA_018241165.1 Pseudomonadota bacterium | reverse complement strand
CGCGCCGCCGTGACGCCTTGAACGTGCCGCGTTGCGCCTGCGCTAGACTGCGCACGGGGTCTTGCCGGGGGTTTCAATGTCGGGGAAATGTTTCCGTTTCGCTTGCGTATTGGCATGCCTTGTCTGCGCGCGCGCCCGGGGCGCGGATCTCGTCATCTACGACGACGCCAGCCGCAACGGCTTCGACCAGAACTGCGCGTTCGGCGGCAGCGTTGCGGATTTCAATTTTGCCAACACCACACCGGTGCATGCCGGCAGTTCCTCGATCCGATTTACGCCGCATGCCTACAATGCGGTGAGCTGGTGCGCTCCGACAATGTATTCGGCATCTGCCGATTACGTCGGTCTCACCGTGTGGGTCTACCTCGACGCAGCCGCACAAGGCGCGAGTATCAACCTGGTGCTCGGCAATCAAGGCAGCCCGGTCGCGACCGCCAGCCTGCAAACCCTGCGCGGCAGCGCGTTGCCGGCACAAACCTGGGTGCAGGTCACGACGCACTTTGCCGCGGCGCCGCTGAATTTCAACGGCAATTTCGACCAGATTTCGCTGCAGGACGAGTCCGGAACGACCCAAGCGAGTGTCTACTTCGATGATGTCTTGCTGCAAGCGCCAGCCAACGACCTGATTTTCCGCAACGGATTCGAGGGCGGCACCGTGCCGCCGCCGACCTGCGGCATGACCGTGCAACACGGGGTTACCGTCACGCCCGCGCCCGCCGATCCCATGGTGAGCGATGTGTTCAATTGGTGCGACGCATCGGGCAAGCCGCGCGAAGCAGTGCTGGCGCACAACGACCAGACCGGTGCCAACGCGGGCGTCTACGCCAACCACGGCGGCTCGCTGCAACAGTACAGCTATCGCATGCCGGACAATTCCACGCGCACGGCCACCATCACCACCTACGGCAATGGCGGCTACGGCGGGTTCGGCTATGTCGTATCGCATTCTGCCGACACATACTGCAACGGCGACGATTCGCCGCTGGGTTACAGCTTCACCGGAACCTGGTCGCGTGTATTCGAAGGTCGCCACCACGCGATCTTTCGCTTCCAGCAGGACTACCAACGCCACTGCGGGCCAAATCCGAATCCGCCCACGACCTTGGTGCCGGTGACGATCGACTGGGTCTTCGCGTCCGGTCGCGACAACCCGGTCTGGGCCATCACCTACGACCTGAGCGCGGTTCCGCAAGACTTCCTGTTCGACGATTCGCGCGCGCCGTACGGCGAGCTCAACTTCGACGGCAATGGCTCGATCGATGTCGACGGCGTGGCCTGGGGCGATCGCTACCAGTTCACCACCACCAGCGCACCGGCAACCTTGAACAGCACCTGGGCATGGAACGCATCCAACGCTGCGAACCCGGTTCCCTACGTCAAGGAATGGATCGCCGCGACCGACGCAACCATGGGGCTGGTGCAAACACAGACTATCGATCAGCAGGACGCCGGCGGCGGTCGCAACCCGTATTACCTGGATGTCACTGCATATTGGGGCAAGACCTCGGCCAATGGCAACGCCTGCGGCAACTACAAGATGCCGTGCCAAGACGCCTGGCCATACCAGGCCAATGCGTATTCCATCGGCGGCAGTCCGAACAACAACACGCGCCTGACCTGGGGTACGCAGTACGGATTCCTGGGCCAGGCGAATTACGCTTCGAACCAGACGATTGCGCCGGACCCGGACAACGGACCATACCTTTCCGGTTGGCCGAAGAAGAGCTATTCAATCTACGTCGTTCTTGGCCCGCACAGCACCTTGCCGGTCGAGGCCCAGCGCATACAGGTCGAAACCGTGCAATCGCTGACCTTGACCACGACGACCGGTGCCGTCGCGACGAACGGCCCGGCCGGCGTCAATCGCAGCGACGCCATGACCTACATGCCGGCCGGCTACGATCCCGTCTACGGCGCACTGGCCTTCAATGCAGCGGCGAACGCGCTGGACGCAAACATCAAGGTCGGCTCGGGTACGTTGAAAAAACCGCTGCTCGTCCTGCGCAACTACACCAGCGGCAACTTCCCGGCCATGGTCAAGCTCAACGCCGTGCCGCTGGTCATGGACGTGGACTATTTCCCGTCGCTGCGCATGGCAGCCAGCGAACTGTGGATCACCCTGAACCGCGATCTGACCGGCACGATCAATCGCTTGCAGGTCACCCCGTAGCCGCAGGCCAATCGTCGCCATTCGAGTTGCGGGCGCAATCCGCCGCCCGCTATAATGCGCGGCCTTGTCGGCCGGTCTGCACCGGCCACGGTTTCACCGTTCCAATGCAAAATTCCATCGCTGCCGGAAGGCGGCTCGCCATTCGTGTCGTCGCTGTGCAATGCGTGGCAACGGCGCTGGTGGCGACGGGTTTCGCGTGGCGCGGCTGGAGCGACGCCACGGGTGTTTTGGCCGGTGGCGGGGTGGTGGTACTGGGGACGGCAGTACTCGCGTTGCGTCTGTTCGCCGGTCCGCCGGCAGCGGCCGGAACGGTGCTGGCACGAATGATCGTCGGCAACCTGCTGCGCTGGTGCGTGATCGGCGCCGGATTGTATCTGGCGATGGTTGTGGCCAAGCTGCCGGGTTTGCCGGTGTTGGCCGGACTGATCGCGGCACTGTTGCCGCAGTTGTTCGGCCTGCACGAAGGCTTCGCGCAGCGCAATCCGCCGGCGACGGCGGCGCAAAAGTATACAAACTGAACTGTTGAATCGGGATTTCGGATTACCGCAATGGCCACAGAAGCCGCCCCAGACGCCGGTCATTACATCCTGCATCACTTGACCTACCTGCAGCTCGACCTGCATACGGGCAAGATCGTGGAAAACGCACAGGGCTTCTGGGTGCTGAACCTGGACTCGGTGTTTTTCTCCCTGTTGCTGGCCGCGATGTTCATCTGGATGTTCGGTTCGGTCGCGCGCCGCGCCAATGCCGGCGTTCCGGGCAAGTGGCAGAACTTCATCGAGATGTGCGTCGGCTTCGTCGACAGCCAGGTCAAGGACGCCTACCACCACGGCGCGAAGTTCGTCGCGCCGATGGCGCTGCTGATCGGGTTCTGGGTGTTCTTCATGAACTTCATGGATCTTTTGCCGATCGACCTGCTGCCAAAAATCGCCGGCAGCATGGACGTCGATCACCTGCGCGTGGTGCCGTCGGCCGATCCGAACGT
>JAFEEK010000088.1 GCA_018241165.1 Pseudomonadota bacterium | reverse complement strand
CGATAGACGATGATGCGGTGCGCAGGCCGATAATCCTGCGCCAGTCGCTCGATCAGGATTTCGCGGTAGGCGGCATTCGTCCCGGCATGCGCGCTGCCGCGCCCGCCGTCGCCCATCGCGCCGACTTGCCACAGGATCAGATACGCACCGGGGTCGATGCGGCGTCTGTAATAGAGCAACTGACTGGCCTCGAAATGCTGGCAGCCGACTGCGCCGGGGTCGATGCCTAGATCGGCGTACAGGCAGTCCTCGGCGGAAATCCCCGGTTCCATGTGCGCGTCGAATCCTTCCTTGCGCGCGATGCGGATGGCCTCGTGCGGCGCCCACGCGAACACGCCTGGATGGCCGTAGAACGCGGCGCAGACTTTTTTCCCGGCCCGAACCTCCGCCAATATCGCGGCGACCATCTGGCGATAAGTTTTCTTGCGCGATTTTTCAGCGGCGTAATACGGTTGCAGGCTGCGCACGTCCGGATGCAATGACTCGATCCATTTCTCGACGATGCCGTCGGACGCGGCAATAAACACGACGTCGGATTGTTCGATGTGACTGCGCGCGAGCGGCGTCAGGTGCGAGCCGAGTGTTATGCCAATGCCGATGCAGGCGAGGGATCCGGGGTTGGTCGCAGACGGTTTGATGTGCGCGGTTGTTGGCATGGGCTCGTTCGTTGGCGTTGGTGCGTGCAGAGTACACCCGAGCGCAACAAACCCATCCCGAAGTATGAGTCGACCCCATTCTTGAAACCTACGACCGTGGATGCTAGTGTGCGCGGCGCATTTTGCTTTTGTTTTCCGGGGATTCGTGGTCTGGGGATTGTGTCCGCTCGTTTACGAGTGGGCGTGCTTTTTCAATCCGGCGGCCGGCAAGTTTTTGCCGTGCGCCGGCGACACCGTTGCCACCCCGCGGAGACAAGATCATGAGAAAAAGTTTGGCTATGCCCCTGGCCTTGCTGGCCGTCGCTTGCCTGCCTGCTTGGGCATTGCAAGTCCCGAAAGTGGATGATGAGGCTGCGGACACCAACGCGGCACGCCAGGCGTATTTCGAAATGCGCCGGATCAATCCCTACGATTCCTCGTTCGACGCCTCCGCGGCGCGCTTGAACGCCTACCAGAAGTTCCGTACCGACCTCGCTGCAGAGAAGGGCAACCCGGAACTGATGCAGCAGTTGGCGGCGCAGTACCACGCGGAAGTGTGGCAGCCCATCGGCCCGGCGCCGATCTTCGACGGACAGACGCCAACCAACGCGACCGCGGCGAGCCGTTCGGCTGTGTCCGGCCGCGTCAATGCGCTGGCCATCGACGGCATCGATGGCGCGGTTTTCATGGGCGGCGCACAGGGCGGAGTGTGGAAATCGGTGGATCACGGTCGCACCTGGTCGCCGCTCTCCGACACGTTGGCATCGCTGGCCATCGGATCGATCGCGATCGCGCCGGGCAGTCATCCGATGAATCAGGCGACCATCTACGTCGGCACCGGCGAAGGCAATTTCAGCGCCGACACCTATGCCGGCGCCGGCATCTACAAATCCACCAATTCCGGAAGCACGTGGCAGGGACCGCTGGGCGCCGCGCAATTCACCGGCCGCTCGGTAAGTGCGATTGCCGTGGATAGTGTCAATCCGCTCGTAGTCCTGGCGGGTTCCACCACCGGATACGCCGGCATCGAGGGCGACATTCCGCCGGGCGCGCCGGTGCGCGGCATCTATCGTTCCAGCGATGGCGGCAACACCTGGACGAAGGTGTTGCCGGCTTCTGCCGCGACGTTGCGCATTTCACGCATCGTGCAGGATCCGAATCCCTCGTTCCAGACGGCTGGCGCCACGCACTTCTGGGCTGCGGCAACGCCCAACAGCGGCGGCGGCGCGCTGTGGAAATCCAGCGATGCCGGCCAGACCTGGACGCGTGTCGACGGTGTAGCTTCTGGCCTGCCGGCCATTGGCGATTCGACGTTTACGCGCACCTGGATCACGGCTACGTATGCCGGCGGCAACACCGTGCTGTATTACGGTACCAGCGACAACAAGGGTACGTTGTTCAAATCGCTGAACGATGGCGCCACATGGTCGACAGTCGCCGCGGGGGCGGGTTATTGCCAGGGCCAATGCACCTACGATATGCCGGTGTACGTGGAACCGGGCAGCGCCACCAACGCGTATACCGGCGGCGCTGGTACCTCGGGTCTGACATCAACGGGTGCTTCACAGCCCACCTCGTTCATGCTCACCACCGACGGTGGGGTTACGTTCACCGACGAAATGGTCGCCGTGGACGGCAATTCCGCATTGCATGCCGACATCCACGACATCACGACCTGGCCCGGCAGCCCGAACGAAGTATGGGTGGGCAACGACGGCGGCGTGTTCTACTCGACCGATCGCGGCCAGCACTGGATCAATGCGAACACGAACCAGCAGATCACCCAGTTCCAGTTCTGCGACCTGCACCCGACCGATCCGAATCAGGCTTACGGCGGCACGCAGGACAACGGCACCGACAGCTTCCTCGGCAACATCCAGTATCTGCCGGGCGCAACCGCCTGGTCGCACAGCGACGACGGCGATGGCGGTTTTGCCTTGATCGATCAGTCCTCGCCGAACTTCGTCACCCACACGTATTACAACCAATCCGGCAATCAGATTCTCGCGGCGATTGCCTCGAACGGCCCGGCGTCCGTGCCTGCGGATTACGGCTATTACGCGGGCGAGATTGCCAACTATTTGAGCTCGGGTATAAACATCAACGACGATGTGCTGTTTTACGCACCGATGGCGCTGGATCGGGGCAATCCGACCACGCTGTATTTCGGCACGTCAAACCTGTACATCGCCAACGACTACTTCAATCAGACGATCACGCAGGAAAACGCGCTTACGGGCAGCCCGCCATACACGGTGAGTATCTTCACCCCGCTCGCTGCCGGCACGAACTTCGGCGCCCCGGTTTCGCCGTCGACTTCGACTGGTGTGATCAGCGCCATCGAAACCGTCCGCAACGTGGTGCCGAACACCAATGCCACCACGATCTTCGTCGGCACCAGCAATGGCAATGTGTGGCGTTCGACGAGTTCGGGTGCGACGTTTACCGACGTCGATGGCACGATCGGCACCTACGTCTCGCAGATCGCCGTGTATCCGCGCAACCAGCAGATCGTGGCGCAGGCGCGCGCCGGGTTCACCGGCAGCCTGCCGGCGAACAACGTGCGCATCTCGTTCGATGGCGGCACGACGTGGACGACGAAGTCGAATGGCCTGCCGGACATTCCGGTCAATTCGATCGCCTGGGATCCGGTATTCCCCGGTCAGTTGTGGGCCGGCACGGATGTGGGCGTGTATCTGTCGACGGATGAAGGCAACACCTGGCACCCGTACAACAATGGCATGCCGAACGTCGCCGTGTTCTCGCTGACCGGCAACCGCGACACGCACACCGTGCTGGCGTGCACGCACGGCCGCGGTGCGTTCCGCCTGAACCTCGACGCAATCTTCATCGACGGCTTCGACGGCAACTGATCGATCGCATTTCGATCGACGCCCGCGCCGGCAACGGCGCGGGCGTTTCTTTTTGGGCATCCCACGTGTTTGGAAGTCCGGTTCGCCGCTGCACATGCGGATGAAACAAGGATCGCCGAACGTATAAGAAACCCATAATTGTGCACCCCGGAACGGCGTGTTAAACCTGCGCCCGGTTTTGTCGTGGGGATGCTGTCACTGGGGTGCCGTGGACGCTGGGGTCCGCGGTACGAATCTTGAAATTCCTCGTCGTTGTCTCTTGCGCGCGCCGCTCCGGGCTGGAGTGGCGCGCACATTTTCCCGTGGAGAGTTGGGCATGAAGGTCAATCGGACGTTTCGCAATCACCGCATGTTGACGCTGGCCGGCGCCATCGCCATCACCTTGTGTTCCGGCGCGCAGGCAAGCCCGCCGAACTCGGCGCTCGCATTGTGGCGAAACGCGCCAGGCATCGGCGCCGCGGTCGTCACCGAAGGTTCGTCCAGGAACATTGTCCTGAACATGCAGCACGGCGAGCGCGCTCGCTATACGGTGATTTTGAAGGAAGAGCCGGTTGCCACCTACGACGGCCTGACATCGGGTTACGCGAAAATTCCGTTAGCCAGAGGCCATGTGGATACGAAATCTTCCGAAGCGGCCAGGTACGTCAGTTACCTGCAGGCTCGGCAGAACCAATTTCTCAGCGATGCGGGCACGCAGATCAAGCGTCCGCTCGGCGCGATCATGCAGTTCCAGCACGCCGTCAACGGCGTGGTGGTCGAGCTCACCAGCGCCGAAGCCGCCGCGATCGCTGCGCGCGACGACGTGTTGCTGGTCGACATCGAAAAGATGCTGCCGTTGATGACCGACCGCAGCACCTTTTTCATCGGCGCTGACAAGATCTGGGACGGCAGCGCGACCGGCGGCGTGGCCACGCAGGGCGAAGGCATCGTCATCGGCGACATCGATTCGGGCATCAACTACACCAGCCCATCGTTCGCCGGCACCGGCCCGCTTGATGGCTACCAGCATGTCAATCCGTTGGGCGCGGGAAATTATCTGGGCCTGTGCAAAACCGGCGGCGCCGACGTAGGCCATTGCAACGACAAGCTGATCGGTCTGTACGACTTCGTCTACAGCTACTGTTCCGGCTCCGGCAATCCCTGCGGCGCGCCCGGAACCTGGACCGACGAACCCAGCGCCACCGACAGCAACGGCCACGGCTCGCATACCGCGAGCACCGCGGCCGGCAACCACACCGACGTAACCCTGACCGGCGGCAACTTCACGATTTCCGGCGTCGCTCCGCACGCCTCGATCGTTGCCTACGACGCCTGTTACACCGTCGTTGGCGGTACGAGTGACGGCTTGGGACGATGCCCGAGCACGTCGACCACCGCGGCCGCCAACCAGGCGGTGGCGGATGGCATCGTCGATATCCTCACGTACTCGATCGGCGGCGGCACGTCGCCGTGGACCGATGCCACTTCGATGGCTTTCCTCGGCGCGCAGAACGCCGGCATCTTCGTCGTTGCCGCAGCCGGCAACGATGGTCCCACG
This sequence comes from Pseudomonadota bacterium, assembly GCA_018241165.1. Lineage (GTDB taxonomy): Bacteria > Pseudomonadota > Gammaproteobacteria > Xanthomonadales > Rhodanobacteraceae > Rudaea. Next base: position 933 of record JAFEEK010000088.1, on the reverse strand, counting down.
GCATCGACCGTGAGCCACGTCGAACCCTGGGTGGCAACCGCCGCCGCGTCCACCGACGACCAGGTGTTCGGCTACACGTTCAATCTGAATGCGCCCGGCACGCCGCCGGGCAATACGGTCGGCCTGCCGGTGCGCCCGGGCGCGAATCCGCAGCCCACGGGCGACCTGGTCAACCTGCCGATCACGCAGAGCCCTGGTTTCGCCAACGGCAACAACGACGGCTGCACGGCATTCGCCAATCCGCATACGTTCGATCGCGACATCACCGCGAGCGAACGTATTTTCGCCGACGGTTTCGAGGGTACGACGCCGGCCCCGATCTACCAGAAGGGCATTGCGGTGCTGCATCTGGACGCGAACAACAGCGGCTGCGGCAGCGTTACGCGGCGCAGCAATGCGCTCAATGCGGGCGCCGCCGGCGTGATCTTCGTCGATAACGCCTACATCAACCTGGGCGCGTCCGGCACCTCGTATTCGATGATCTTCGCGGACTGGAACAATGTCTACGCGCAGATCGTTTCCGATCCTGCCAACGCCACGGCTTCGGTCGTGCTGCCGCTGAAGGGCTACCTCACCGCGCAGGGCGACGTGATCGCCGATTTCAGTTCGCGCGGACCGGCTGCCGGCATCGGCGGCCAGGCCATCGTCAAGCCTGAAATTGCCGCACCGGGCGTTGCCATCCTGGCCGCCTACATGGGCGATCCGGGCGCGGTCGCAATCGAAGATGGCACCTCGATGGCGACTCCGCACATTGCGGGCTCCGCTGCGCTGCTGCGCGCGCTGCATCCGACCTGGTCGCCGACACAGATCCGTTCGGCGATGATGCTCACCGCCAAGACTGCCGGTGTGGTCAACCAGAACGGTTCGCCCGCGGCGATCTGGGACCGCGGCTCCGGTCGCATCGATCTGCCGAATGCGGCCAAGGCCAGCTTG
>JAFEEK010000087.1 GCA_018241165.1 Pseudomonadota bacterium | reverse complement strand
GCGGTGCGTCGCCAGACCGTGGCGTCGGCGCTCGTCGGCGTTCGGAAAATTCTGACAAGTTGACGCGCATTTCGCGCATGCGGCGCCAGCCGCGCTGTGGGACAATGACCCATCGCCAAATCCCGCTTCGCACGGGATTTGAAATCGCAATCCATGAGACGCGCGCCGCCCAAACTGCGCGCCGACGACAACTTCACGAGGCGAAATCCAATGGACGACAACAAGCGCAAGGCACTCTCCGCGGCCCTGGGCCAGATCGAAAAGCAGTTCGGCAAGGGTGCGGTCATGCGCATGGGCGATCGCACCGCCGATCCCATCGACGCGATTCCGACCGGCTCGTTGATGCTCGATATCGCGCTCGGCATCGGCGGCCTGCCACGCGGCCGCGTGGTCGAAATCTACGGACCGGAATCCTCGGGCAAGACCACGCTCACCCTGCAAGTCATCGCACAGGCGCAAAAACTCGGCGGCACCTGCGCCTTCATCGACGCCGAACACGCGCTCGATCCGATTTACGCGGAAAAGCTCGGCGTCAAGGTCGACGATTTGCTGCTGTCACAGCCCGACACCGGCGAGCAGGCGCTGGAAATCGCCGACATGCTGGTGCGCTCCGGTTCCATCGACGTGATCGTCGTCGACTCGGTCGCCGCGCTGACGCCGCGCGCGGAAATCGAAGGCGAGATGGGCGATCAACTTCCCGGCCTGCAGGCGCGCCTGATGTCGCAGGCGCTGCGCAAGCTCACCGGCAATATCAGCCGGTCGGGCACGATGGTCATCTTCATCAACCAGTTGCGCATGAAGATCGGCATGATGATGCCGGGGCAGAATCCGGAAACCACCACTGGCGGCAACGCGCTCAAGTTCTATGCCTCGGTGCGCCTGGACATCCGCCGCATCGGCGCGGTGAAGAAGGGCGAGGAAGTGGTCGGCAACCAGACCAAGATCAAGGTCGTCAAGAACAAGCTCGCGCCGCCGTTCAAGCAGATCGTCACCGAAATCCTGTACGGCGAGGGCATCAGCCGCGAAGGCGAGCTGATCGACATGGGCGTGGACAACAAGCTCGTGGAAAAGTCCGGCGCCTGGTACAGCTATGGCGGCGAACGCATCGGTCAGGGCAAGGACAACGCGCGCCAGTACCTGAAGGAAAATCCGCAGGCGGCGAAAGATCTGGAAGACAAGTTGCGCGCCGTACTCGGCGCAAACAAGGCCGGCGCGCCAATGGTGGAGATGGAGGAGGCATAAGACGGTTCCTTCGCCGTGGCACGTGGCAAGCGGGGTGGGGAATCTGTCTCCGCCTACGACAAAGCCCTCGGTCTGCTCGTGCGGCGCGAACATTCGGCGCGCGAGTTGAAGTCCAAGCTGGAGCGCAAGGGGCTGGGTGCGGATGAAAGCGCGGCGGCGCTCGCCGAATTGCAGGCGAAGGATTTCCAATCCGATGCGCGCTTCGGTGAAATGCTGGTACGCACGCGAATTGCTGGTGGCTACGGACCGCGCTGGATTCTGGCGGAGTTGCGCCAGCACGGCATCGGCGAAGACGAAGCGCAGGCGCTGATCGACGCGGCGGAACCCGATTGGCCGGCGCTCGTGCGCGATCTGGTGAGACGGCGCTATGGTGCCAAGCCTGCGGTGGGTTTGGCCGAACGCCGCAAACGCGCGGCATTCCTGCTGCGTCGCGGCTTCGACGCCGCCACGGTACAATCGGCAACCCGTGCGCAGGGGCTGGAGTCGCAGGCTGAGGATTGATTGCTCGGTTGCCGAATGCCAGTCGTGCGCGTTCGCAATCCTTGCCGATCGATCTTATGCAAACCAGCGCGCAAATCCGCCAGACTTTCCTCGACTTCTTCAAGTCCAAGGGCCACACCATCGTGCCGTCGGCGCCGCTGGTGCCCGGGAACGACCCGACCCTGCTGTTCACTAACTCGGGGATGGTGCAGTTCAAGAATGTGTTCCTCGGCAGCGAAAAATTGCCGTACGTTCGCGCGGCGGATGTGCAGCGTTGCCTGCGCGCCGGCGGCAAACACAACGATCTGGATTCCGTTGGCTATACCGCGCGCCACCACACGTTTTTCGAGATGCTCGGCAACTGGTCGTTCGGCGATTACTTCAAGAAGGAAGCGATCGCCTGGGCGTGGGAGCTGCTGACCCAAGTCTACAAATTGCCGAAGGATCGCCTGCTCGTCACGGTCTATCACACCGACGACGAAGCCTTCGATCTTTGGCACAAGGAAATCGGCCTGCCGAAAGAGCGCATCGTGCGCATCGGCGACAACAAGGGCGCGCCGTACGCGAGCGACAATTTCTGGCAGATGGCCGATACCGGCCCGTGCGGGCCGTGCACCGAGATTTTCTACGACCACGGTGCGGAAATTCCCGGCGGCCCTCCCGGATCGCCGGACGAAGATGGCGACCGCTACATCGAAATCTGGAACCTCGTGTTCATGCAGTTCGATCGCGCCGCCGACGGCACGCTGTCGAAACTGCCGGCGCCGTGCGTGGATACCGGCATGGGCCTGGAGCGTCTCGCCGCGATCCTGCAGCACGTGCATTCGAACTATGAAATCGATCTGTTCCAGCGCCTGATCAAAAAAGCTGCGGAACTGACCGGCACCAAGGATCTGGAAAACAAATCGCTGCGCGTGATCGCCGATCACATTCGCGCCTGTTCGTTCCTGATCGTCGATGGCGTTTTGCCTTCGAACGAAGGCCGCGGTTACGTGCAGCGCCGCATCATCCGCCGCGCGCTGCGCCACGGCTACATGCTTGGCCAGCGC
>JAFEEK010000086.1 GCA_018241165.1 Pseudomonadota bacterium | reverse complement strand
GGGAAGGTGCCGAAGGCGGATGGGGGCAAACTGTGGTCAGCCCTATCGTGTGGGTCGACAACCTGCGCAACCACGTCGGCGAAATCGCGGCGCGGTTTTTCGATCGCCCGTCCGCGGCGATGCACGTAATCGGCGTAACCGGCACCAACGGCAAGACCTCGATCGTGCAACTGCTCGCGGCGGCGCTGCAAGGACTTGGCGCGCGCGCGGCGACCATCGGCACGCTCGGCGCGGGCTTGGTCGGTGCGATCGAATCCGGCGAGCGCACCACGCCGGACGCGATCAGCGTACACGGCCTGCTCGCGCAATTCCGCGACGCGGGGGCAAGCCACGTCGCGATGGAAGTGTCCTCGCACGCGCTCGACCAGGGCCGCGTCAACGCGATCGATTTCGAAGTCGCGGTGTTCACCAACCTGACCCGCGATCACCTGGACTACCACGGTACGATGCAAGCCTACGGCGCGGCCAAGGCGAAACTGTTCGCATGGCCGCGATTGCGCGCTGCCGTGGTCAATACCGACGATGCGTTCGGGCGCGAGCTGGCCGCGGGCCTGCCACCTGGCGTGCAGCGTTTGCGCTACGCCATCGACGCTGATGCGGAAATTCGCGCAATGAATGTGCGCACGCACGGCGATGGCTTGAGTTTCGATCTGGTCACGCCGTGGGGCGCAGGCGAAATCCACAGCGCCTTGCTCGGTCGCTTCAACGTGTACAACCTGCTTGCGGCCGCCGCTTGCCTGGGCGCGCTTGGGTATACCTTTGCACAAATCCAGAATGCGATTTCAGGTTTGCAGCCGGTCGTCGGGCGCATGAACCGCCTCGGCGGCGGCGACCTGCCGCTGGTCGTGGTCGATTACGCGCACACGCCGGATGCGCTGGAACAGGCGTTGGCCAGCGTGCGCGCGCATTGCGACGGGAAACTGATTTGCGTGTTCGGTTGCGGCGGCGAACGCGACGCCGGCAAGCGCCCGCAGATGGGCGCGATCGCCGAACGCCTCGCCGATGAAATCGTCGTCACCGACGACAATCCGCGCGGCGAAGACGGCGACGCGATCGTCGCGCAGATTGTCGCGGGTCTCGGCGATGCGCGACGCGCCCGTGTGCAACGCGACCGCGCGTTGGCGATCGCGCTGGCGCTGCGCTCGGCGCGCGCTGGCGACGTCGTGTTGATCGCCGGCAAGGGCCACGAGCCGTATCAGGAAACCGGCGGCGTCAAGCGCCCGTTCGACGACGCGGATGTCGCGCGCCGCGTACTGGAGGCGCACGCATGAACCTGCGCCTGATCGATCTCGCGTTGTGGACCCGCGGCGTGCTGCAAGGTGCGGATGCCACCGTCAGCGGCGTGTTCACGGATACGCGCAAGCCGGTCGCAGGCGGCTTGTTCGTCGCGCTCAAGGGCGAGCATTTCGACGCGCATGAGTTTGTCGGACAGGCCAAGCAAGGCGGCGCGGCTGCCGCGCTCGTGGCGCATCCCGTTGCCGTCGACCTGCCGCAGGTCGTCGTCGCCGACACGTTGTTCGCACTCGGCGACCTGGCCAGCGCGGTGCGCGCGCAGCGCCGAGCACGCGTGGCCGGCATCACCGGCTCCAACGGCAAGACCACGGTCAAGACCCTGCTCGCATCGATTCTCGCGCACTGCGGCAAGACCCACGTCAACGCCGGCAACCTCAACAACGAAATCGGCCTGCCGCTGTCGATTCTATCGATGCCGGAAGATGCGCAATACGCGGTTCTGGAAATGGGCGCGGGCAAGCCCGGCGACATCGAATACCTTGCCGCCATCGCGCGTGCGGAAATCGCGCTGGTCAACAACGTCGCGCCCGCGCACCTGGAGCGCATGGGCTCGCTCGAAGGCATTGCGCAAACCAAGGGCGCGATCTATGCGGCGCTGCCGGCGCGCGGCGTTGCTGTCGTCAATGCCGACGATGCGTTCGCCGCGTACTTCATCGGTGTTGCGGGAACTCGGCACGTCCTGAGTTTCGGGCTGGAACACCAAGCCGATGTGCGCGCGCAAATTCACGGCGTTGGCGCGACATCGCAGTTCAGCTTGCTAACGCCCGCAGGTCGCATCGAGGTGAACCTGCCATTGCCGGGCCGCCACAACGTGCTGAATGCGCTTGCCGCCGCGACGCTCGCGCTTGCATTCGACGCGCCGCTGGCAGCGATCAAACAAGGGCTGGAGACGGCGGCGCCGGTTGCGGGCCGCCTGATCCGCCATACGATGACGGGCGGCTGGAGCCTGATCGACGACAGCTACAACGCCAATCCCGGATCGACCGCGGTCGCGATCGCGACGCTGGCGGCCGAAGCCGGCGAAACCTGGCTGGTGCTGGGCGACATGCGCGAGCTCGGCGCCGATGCTGGGAAATTGCACGCGCAGACCGGCGCCTTGGCCAAGCAGTCCGGCATTGTGCATTTGTATACCGTTGGCGATCTGGCCGCGCAGGCGAGTGCCGCGTTCGGCCCGGCGGCGCGGCATTTCGACAGCCAGAAGGAACTCGCCGCCGCGCTCGCCGGTGCGGTGCAACCGGGCGCGGTCGTACTCGTGAAGGGTTCGCGCGGCTCGGCGATGGAGCGCGTCGTGCAGGCCTTGCGCGACGGCGCAAATGGAAATCACGGAGGCGCGCGTCATGCTGCTTGAACTCGCCGACCTGCTGCGCGGACACCTGAACGCGTTCCATCTGTTCCAGTACGTGTCGTTCCGCACGATCATGAGCGCGCTGACGGCGCTGGTCGTGGCATTGCTGCTCGGGCCGGACCTGATCCGCAAACTCGCCGTACTCAAGGCCGCGCAGGTGATCCGCAGCGACGGCCCGCAGTCGCACTTGTCCAAGGCCGGCACGCCGACCATGGGCGGCGCGTTGATCCTGCTCGCAGTCGCGGTCGCCAGCCTGCTGTGGGGCGATCTGCACAACCGCTACCTGTGGATCGCGCTGGGCGTAATGCTCGCGTTCGGCGTCATCGGCTTCTACGACGATTATCGCAAGCTGGTGATGCAGGACAGTCGCGGACTGCCGGCGCGCTGGAAGTATTTCTGGCAATCGGTGTGCGGTCTTGCCGCCGCGCTCGGGCTGTATTTCGTGTTGCGCCAGGATTCGCCGACCGCGCTTGCGCTGTACGTGCCGCTGTTCAAGCAGGTCGCGATTCCGCTCGGACTGGGTTTCGTCGCGATCGGCTACTTCATGATCGTCGGATTCTCCAACGCGGTGAACCTGACCGATGGACTGGATGGCCTGGCCATCATGCCCACGGTGTTGGTTGCATCGGCGCTTGGCGTGTTCGCTTACGCTTCAGGCCACAGCGTGTTTTCGCAGTACCTGCAGATTCCCGCCGTGCCCGGTGCCGGGGAACTTTGCATCTTCTGCGGCGCGCTGGCCGGCGCGGGCCTCGGTTTCCTGTGGTTCAACGCCTATCCCGCGCAGGTGTTCATGGGCGACGTCGGCGCACTCGCGGTCGGTGCTGCGCTCGGCACCGTCGCCGTGATCGTGCGCCAGGAAATCGTGCTGCTGATCATGGGCGGCGTGTTCGTGATGGAAACGGCGTCGGTGATCTTGCAGGTGGCGAGCTTCAAGCTCACCGGCAAACGCATCTTCCGCATGGCGCCGATCCACCATCACTTCGAATTGAAGGGCTGGCCCGAGCCGCGCGTGATCGTGCGCTTCTGGATCATCTCGGTGGTGCTGGTGCTGATCGGGCTGGCAACCTTGAAGGTACGTTGACGATGTTCGGATTCGACCGCCAGGCAACGCGACGCGACGAAAGCAAGGGACGTTACGATCCCGTGCTGATCGTCGTCGCCGTCGCGCTGGCGAGCCTGGGCGTGGTGATGGTGGCGTCGAGCTCGATCGCGGTCGCCGATGGGCAACATGTCGGGCCGTTCCATTACCTGTTCCGGCATCTGGTCTTCCTCGCGCTCGGCATCGGCCTGTGCGGGTTGATGATGACGATCGAACTGGAAAAATTCGAACGCAACGCGTTCAGCCTGCTGCTGTTTGCGGTAATCCTGCTGCTGCTCGTGTTCCTGCCCGTGGTCGGCATGCGCGTCAACGGCGCGCGGCGCTGGATCCGGCTGGGGCTGGTCGGTTTCCAGTCGGTCGAGGCGGTCAAGCTGTTGTTCGTGTTTTACATGGCCAGCTATCTGGTGCGCCAGAGCAGCGCCGTGCGCACGCGGTTTCTGGGCATGGTCAAGCCGATTAGCGTCGCGGGAGTGCTTGTCGTACTGCTGCTGATGCAGCCGGACTTCGGCAGCGCCGCGCTGATCCTCGCGGTCTGCGCGGGCATGCTCTGGCTCGGCGGCGTGCGCATCAGCAATCTGGTTTACCTCGCCATTCCGGCGATGCCCGCGATTGCCTGGGCGGCGATGACCAGCGACTACCGGGTCAAGCGCCTGACCTCGTTCATGAATCCGTGGGCGGACCCGTTCAACGACGGCTTCCAGCTCACCCAGGCCCTGATCGCGGTCGGTCGCGGCGAATGGTTCGGCGTGGGCCTGGGCGCCAGCGTGCAGAAGCTTTTCTATCTGCCCGAGGCGCACACCGATTTCATCCTCGCCGTGATTGCCGAGGAACTCGGTTTCGCCGGCATCGTCCTCGTCATCGGCCTGTTCGCGATCCTGGTCGGACGCGCGCTGGCGCTCGGCCTGCGCGCCATCGACCGTGGGCAACTTTATGCCGGCTATTGCGCATTCGGGATCGGCCTCATGCTCGGTTTTCAGGCGCTGGTGTCGATCGGCGTGAACCTCGGCGTGCTGCCGACCAAGGGCTTGACCCTGCCGTTGATCAGTTCGGGCGGATCCAGCGTGCTGATGACCTGCGCGGCGATCGGCGTGCTGCTGCGCGTGAGTTACGAAGTCACGCGCGCGCTTCCGTCCGCTGCGCAGATCGTCAAACCCGAAGCCTTGTTGCGGGAGGCGCGCGCATGAACGCGGACGCACCCGTGCTGATCATGGCCGGCGGCACCGGCGGCCACATTTTCCCCGGCATCGCCGTCGCCCATGAACTGGAGCGCCGCAACGTGCCGGTGGTCTGGCTCGGCGGCAAGAAGGGTTTGGAAACGCGCCTGGTTCCGCAGCATGGCATCGCGCTGGAGACGATCGACATTTCCGGCGTGCGCGGCAAGGGCGTCGTTACACTGCTTGCGCTGCCGTTCAAGCTCGGCGGCGCCGTGCTGGCCGCACGCAAGCTGATCAGGAAGCATGCGCCGCGCAGCGCGCTGGCCCTGGGCGGCTATGCGGCTGCGCCGGGCGGCATAGCCGCGTGGTTGGCGAAGATTCCGCTCGTCGTGCACGAGCAGAATCGCGTCCCCGGAAAAACCAACCGCCTGCTCGCGAAAAAGGCCACGCGCGTGCTGACCGGCTTCGACGCGGTCTTTCCGAATGCGGAATGGGCCGGCAATCCGGTGCGCGAATCGATCGCGAACATCGCCGCGCCTGCGCAGCGTTACGCGGGCCGCAACGGTGCGCTCAAGCTGCTCGTGCTCGGCGGCAGCCAGGGCGCGCAGAGCCTGAACACGGCCTTGCCGGAAGTTTTGCGCCGGCGCGGGACGAAACTTCCGGTCGAGGTGCGGCACCAGTGCGGCGAAGCGCATTTCGACAAGGCGCGCAATGCGTATCTGGCTGCCGGCATCGACGCGCAAGTCGTGCCGTTCGAGAAGGACATGGCTGCCGCCTACGCCTGGGCGGACCTGGTCATCTGCCGCGCCGGCGCGTTGACGCTGGCCGAACTCGCCGCCGCGGGAGCGCCGGCTATCCTCGTGCCGTTTCCGCACGCGGTGGACGATCACCAGACGAAAAATGCGCAAGCGATGGTCGCCGCCGGCGGCGCGTTGCTCGTTGCCGAAGGCGCGGATTTCGCCGGCCGCCTGGGCCGCGCGATCGAATCCATTGGCGATCGCGCGCATCTTCTGGCCATGGCGCAAGCCGCGCGCACGCTGGCCAAGCCGAATGCCGCCGCGCGCATCGCGCAAGTTTGCCTGGAGGTGGCGCGATGACGCCGCGCCGCCTGACCATCCATTCCGACATCATGTCGGATTTTCGCCGCGTGCATTTCGTCGGCATCGGCGGCGCCGGCATGAGCGGCATCGCCGAAGTCCTGCACAACCTCGGCTACGCGGTTTCCGGCTCGGATCGCAGCGATTCGGCGGCCACGCGCCGCCTCGCCGGACTGGGTATACAAATCCACAAGGAACACGCAGGCGCGAACGTGGCCGACGCCGACGTGCTGGTCGTCTCCAGCGCGATCCGCAATGACAATCCCGAACTCGCCGCCGCGCACGCGCGCCGCGTTCCGGTGGTGCCGCGCGCGGAGATGCTTGGCGAGCTGATGCGATTCCGTCGCGGCATCGCGGTCGCCGGCACCCACGGCAAGACCACGACGACGAGCCTTGTCGCGAGCGTACTGGCCGAAGCGGGACTGGATCCCACCTTCGTGATCGGCGGACAGCTTCTCGCCGCCGGCGCGAACGCGCGCCTGGGCAGTGGCGAGTTTCTGGTCGCGGAAGCCGACGAATCCGACGGTTCGTTCCTGCTCCTCAATCCGGTTGTCGCCATCGTCACCAATATCGACGCCGACCACCTGGAAAATTATGGCGGCGATTTCGGGCGCGTGAAGAAGGCGTTCGCGGATTTCCTGCACCGCCTGCCGTTCTATGGCGTGGCCGTGCTGTGCGCGGATGATGCGAACGTGGCGGAACTGGCGCGCGAGACGGTGCGGCGCACGCTCACCTATGCCATCGACGCCGCGGCCGACGTGCGCGCGAGCGATGTCCGCCAGCATGGCCCGCGCATGCATTTCAACCTGCATCTGCCGGATGAATCCACGCAGGCGGTGGAGTTGAACCTGCCCGGCCTGCACAACGTGCGCAATGCGCTCGCCGCCGCCGCGGTGGGCTGGCAGCTCGGCGTGGATGCGCCGACGATCGCGCGCGCGCTGGAAAAATTCCAGGGCGTTGGCCGGCGCTTCCAGAATCGCGGCGAGGTTGCCGTCGACAATGGCAAGGCGCTGCTGGTGGACGACTACGGGCATCATCCGCGCGAACTGGCCGCCGTGTTCGCCGCTGCGCGCGGCGGCTGGCCGGAGCGGCGCCTGGTCGTCGCCTTCCAGCCGCATCGCTACACGCGCACGCGCGACCTGCTCGACGACTTCGCCGCAGTGCTCGCGCAGGCCGACGTGCTGGTGCTGACCGACGTGTATCCGGCCGGCGAGGCGCCGATCGCCGGCGCCGACGGGCGCGCACTGGCGCGCGCGGTGCGTGCGCGCGGCAAGGCCGACCCGGTGTTCGTCGCGCAGGCGCGTGAACTCAAGACCGCGTTGCCGGCGCTGCTGCGCGACGGCGACCTGCTGTTGATGATGGGTGCGGGCGACATCGGCGCGGCGGCGAACGAAATCGCCGCCGCCGGAATGCTGAAAAGTGGAAAAGTGAACTGACATGCGCATCACCGACGCCAGACAATTCGGACGGGTCGCGGTAGCGATGGGCGGCAACTCCGCCGAGCGCGAGGTGTCGCTCAACTCCGGCGCCAACGTGCTCGCCGCGCTGAAGGCGCGCGGCGTCGATGCGCACGGCATCGACGGCATTCCCGCGTTGCTGGATGCGTTGCGCGCGGGCCACTTCGCGCGCGTGTTCAACATTTTGCACGGCCGCGGCGGCGAAGATGGCGTGTTGCAGGGCGCGCTCGCCTCGCTCGGCGTGCCGGTCACCGGATCCGGCGTGCTCGGCTCGGCGTTGTCGATGGACAAGATCCGCACCAAGCAGGTGTGGCAATCGCTCGGCCTGCCCACGCCGCGCTACCGGCGCCTTGCCAGCGGCGATGACGTGGCCGCGGCGGTGGCGGCAGTCGGTTTTCCGGTCGTGGTGAAACCTTCGCACGAAGGCTCCAGCGTCGGCATCACGCGCGTGCGCCAGCAGGCCGACCTGGCCGCCGCGGTGCAACAGGCCGCGCGTTACGACGGCGAATTGTTGATCGAGCAATTGATCGATGGCGACGAATTCACGGTCGGCATCTTGCAAGGCGAGGCGCTGCCCTCGATCCACATCGTGCCGAAGGGCGAGTTCTACGATTACCACGCCAAGTACGTGGCCGAAGATACGCAATACCTGTGCCCGGGCCTGGACGAAGCCGGCGAGCGCGAAATCCGCGCGTTGGCAGCGGCCGCGTTCGAAGCCGCCGGTTGCGCCGGCTGGGGGCGCGTGGATTTCATGCGCGACCGCAGCGGAAAATTCTTCCTGCTTGAAGTCAACACCACGCCGGGCATGACGTCGCACTCGCTGGTGCCGAAAGCGGCACGCGCAGTCGGCATCGAATTCGGGGAACTGTGCTGGCGCATCCTGGAAACGAGTTTTGCCGGGGGTGGCCGATGAGCAACCGGATCCTGCTCAAGACCGTATCGTGGCTGATCGCGCTCACCATCGTTGCGCTGCCGGTCGTTGGCGTGCTGCAGGGCTGGTTCGCGGCGGATCGCTGGCCGGTGCGATACCTGCAAGTCGAAGCCGAATACAACCACGTCAGCGCCGAGCAGATTCGCGCCGCCGCGACTACGCAACTGGGCAAGGGATTCTTCGCGCTGGACCTGGACGACGTCCGCGCCGCGGTCGCGCGCCTGCCCTGGGTCGCCAGCGTGGAAGCGCGCAAGCGCTGGCCGGATACGCTGGTGCTGCAGGTGCGCGAACGAGCGCCGTTTGCGCGCTGGGGCGAGAACCGTCTCATCGACCGCGAAGGTGCGGTGTTCACGGTGCCCGGCGGCGACGCATTGCAGGGGCTGCCGCAGCTCGACGGACCCGATGATTCACGCGCCCAGGTCGTGGGCTTTTATTCCGATCTCGTGCACCGGCTTTCCGGCAGCGGTTTGGTGTTGTCCGGCGTGAGTTTGAATCCGCGCGGCAGCTGGACGCTTACGCTCGCCAACGGCGCGCAGGTCAATCTGGGCCACAAGCAGGCGGACCTGCGCCTGACCCGATTCCTTGCCGTGCTGCCGCAGCTGACCGCGGCGCACCCGAACGGCTTCCAGCATGCGGACCTGCGCTACAGCAACGGCTTCGCGGTGTTGTGGGCGAGCAACCCTGCGCCTTCTGCGCAACCAAACGATCCATCCAAGACGGGCGCGCCATTGCCGCCCAAGCCCGAGGCGCATTCATGACCAAGGCCAAGAACGACAAATCCCTGATCGTCGGTCTGGACATCGGCACCTCGAAAGTGGTGGCGATCGTCGGCGAATACGCGCCGGGCGAAAGCGTGGAAGTCATCGGCATCGGCTCGCACGCCTCGCACGGGCTCAAGCGCGGCGTCGTCGTGGACATCGAGTCGACCGTGCAGTCGATCCAGCGTGCGGTCGAGGAAGCCGAACTCATGGCCGGCTGCGAAATCCGCTCGGTGTACGCGGGCATCAGCGGCAGCCACATCAGTGGGCGCAATTCCCACGGCACAGCTCCTATTCGCGACCGCGAAGTGACCGCGGCCGACGTCGAACACGTGCTCGACGCGGCCTGCGCGGTGGCGATCCCGGCCGACCAGCGCGTGCTCTACAAGGAGCCGCAGGAATACATCGTCGACGGCCAGGAGGACATCCGCCACCCGATCGGCATGAGCGGCGTGCGCCTTGAAGCGAACGTGCACATCGTCACCGGTGCGGTCAGCACGGCGCAGAACATCACCAAGTGCGTCAACCGCTGCGGCCTGCAGGTGGACGACCTGATTCCGGCGGCGATCGCATCGAGCAAGTCGATCCTGGTGCCGGATGAGCGCGAACTGGGCGTGTGCCTGGTCGACGTCGGCGCCGGCACCACCGACATCGCGATCTACATCCAGGGTGCGATCCGGCACACCGCCAGCCTGCCGATCGGCGGCGACCAGGTCACCAACGACATCGCCCACGGCTTTCGCACGCCGACCGCGCACGCCGAAGAAATCAAGGTCAAGTACGCCTGCGCGCTGGCGCAGCTCGCGCACGCCGAGGAAACCATCCAGGTGCCCAGCGTCGGCGACCGTCCGCCGCGGCGCCTGGCGCGACAGACCCTGGCCGAGTGGGTGCAGCCGCGCTACGAGGAATTGTTCGGCATGGTGCAGGCCGAGCTGCGGCGCTCCGGCTTCGAAAGCATGGTCGCCGCCGGCGTCGTGCTGACCGGCGGTTCATCCAAGATGGAAGGCGTCGTCGAATTGGCCGAGGAAGTATT
>JAFEEK010000085.1 GCA_018241165.1 Pseudomonadota bacterium | reverse complement strand
GTCGTGGTTAACGACTACTGGTCGCTGTCGAAAATTCGCGGCGGGCGCTCGCACGTCGTACTCAATTCCTACGAGGCGATGCCGGGCAGCTTCACCATGAAGCCCGACATGCAGTTCCCGGAAGCCGGCATCATCGACGCGGTCAAGACCGCGCTCGGCGGCACCATGCCCGATGTCGTCGATGCCACGGATCTCGCCGTAAAACTGCTCGGCGATTCCATCGGCGCCAATCTGTTCATGCTCGGCTACGCCTGGCAAAAGGGTTGGGTGCCGCTGTCGCACGATGCCTTGATGCGCGCGGTGGAATTGAACGGCGCCGCCATCGAGATGAACAAGGCCGCATTCAACTGGGGCCGCATGGCTGCGCACGACATTGCACGCGTGCGCGAAGCGGCAGGATCTTCCCTTTCCCCGCCTGCGGGGGAAGGTGGCCGAAGGCCGGAAGGGGGCAATATCGCTTCGTCGCTGGATGACGCCAACCTCAGCCAGAATCTCGACGAGCAGATAGCCCGCCGCGTCGCCTTCCTCACCGACTACCAGAACCCCGCCTACGCCGCGAAATACAAGTCACTGGTGGACAAGGTGCGCAATGCCGAGGCTGTGAAAGTGTCAGGCTCGACGGCGCTGAGCGAAGCCGTCGCGCGCTACGCCTTCAAGCTCATGGCCTACAAGGATGAATACGAAGTCGCGCGCCTGTACACGAGCGGCGATTTCGAAAAACGCATCCGTGAGCAATTCGATGGCGACTTCAAGCTGCACTTCCACCTCGCCCCGCCGCTGCTCGCGCACCGCGACAGCGAAGGCAAGCTGCGCAAGGGCGAATACGGATCATGGGTATTCGGCGCGTTCAAGCTGCTGGCGAAACTGCGGTTCTTGCGTGGCGGCGCGTTCGACATCTTCGGCAAGACCGCCGAGCGCAAGTCCGAGCGCGCGCTGATCGACGAATACTTCGCCACGGTCGATGAGCTATTGGCAAAACTGGATCGCGGTAACCTGGCTCTTGCCGTCGATATCGCCAGTGTGCCCGAGCACATCCGCGGCTACGGCCACATCAAACACGCGCATCTGGAAAAGGCGCAGGCGCGGCGCGAACAGCTCATCGCCGCGTGGCGCAATCCGCAAGCAGCAAAAGCGGCGGCGTGACGCCGCCGCTCGTGAATCAACGAATACCGAACAGTTTCATCGCATCGGCACGCAATTGCGACTGACTGTCGGGGCGCGCGTAGAACATGTGGCCGCCGGCGTATTCCTCGACCTGCACGCGGCTGGCGTCGCCCATCGCCGGCATCTGGTCGACGATCAGCACCGATGCCATGAACGGGCAGGACAGATCGTCCCAGCCATGCGCGATCAGCACGCGCAGGCCGGGGTCGTTCGCCACGGATTCGCGTAGCTGTTTCACCGAACCCAGGTTCGCGTCGTCGTCTTCGTGCCAGAGCCGGTTCACCTGGTAGCTGAGCGCGTTGTAGCGTGCGTCGATCTTCCAGCCGACGACGCGGGTGACGAAATCGACCATTGCGGTTGTGGTTGGCGCGATGATGCCGTTCAAGATCGGATCGCCGGTCATCTGGTGCGGTGCGAACGGAAACGGATCCCACGCGGTGACGTTGGAATCGTAGCGGCTGCCGAGCTTGCCTTCGGCGCGATAGATCTCGCGCAAGTACGCCTGCGTCTCGATGCGTCCGCCGGAGCGCTTCACGAAGACCGGATCCAGTCCGGTCAGTTCGGTGACCTTGGCGATCATCGCGTCGGTCGCCGCCGGATCGCTGCGGCCTTTCATCAGCGTCTGCGCGTAGGTCGTACGCGTATAGTCGATGACGGATGCCATCGTCTGCGCATCGAGTTTGTGCTGGCGTTCGAGATTCGCCGCGGCGATCGAGGGCAGGGTCAGCATCCATGGCAGCGGCGAGACGTTGCCGTCCTCGAACGCGGCGGGATCCAGATACGGCGACAACAGCACCACGCCGTTCATCGCCACGCCAAGTTGCGTCTGCATGTATTCGGTGATGCGCGGTCCGCGGAAACCGCCATAGCTTTCGCCGATCAGGAATTTGCGCGATTGCATGCGATCGTTTTTCACCAGCCAGTCGTAGATGATGCGCGACAGGTAATGAATGTCGGAGTTCGTGCTGTAGAAATCCGTGGTCGCCTGCTTGTCGTCGACCAGGGCGCGGCTGAAGCCGGTGCCGACCGGATCGATGAAGACCAGATCGGTGAAGCCCAGCCATGTGCCGGGATTGTCGAGCAAGGTCGCGGGATCGGACGGGTTGTCGCCCTCCTCGCCGAAGCGCACTTTCTTCGGCCCGATCGCGCCGAAGTTCAGGTACACCGACGAGGCGCCCGGGCCGCCGTTGAGCGCGAACGTGACCGGCCGATCCTTGCCGTCCATCGTGTAGGCGGTGAACACGACCTCGGCAATCTTCTTGCCTTTGTCGTCGCGCACCGGCAACGAGCCGACCGTCGCGGTGTACTTGAGCGTGCGGCCCTCGACCGTCACCGATTGCGCGACGTGCGCGTCTTTCGGCAACGGCGGCAGGTTGAATTCGGATTTCTCGCCGGCATCGGCCGGCGCTGCCGGTTTGTGCGCGTCGGCGGCAAACGCAGCGGTTGTGGTCAAGGAGAACGCGAGCAAGGCGATAAACGGATAGATGCGCATGGCGGTGTCCGGTGGGGAAACCCGCGTACTCTAGCAGCGTCACCGCCGCGCACCTGTGCCCAAAGGCATGGCGGGCTCAGGTTTCGATCAGATCGACGTCGGTGCGCGCTGCAAATCAACCGACTAACCGGGTGCGGTCGAGCGAACCCGTCGAATCTGGCAAAATGCGCCAATTCAACCTCCGCTTGCCAATCCAAGCACTTTGGAAAATTGAGACAACATGACAACGCGCAAGTACTGGCTACTGGGAATTGCTGCAATCGCGGTCCTGCTGCTGGCGCGAGCATTTCTTTTTGCGCCGGCAGCGCCCGACGCAAAGCGGCCAAACATCGTGCAATCGCCTCAGCCTGCGAGCGAGGAAGCTTCCAGCAAGCGCGCGCTTACGGCAGCGCCGACACCGGCAGCGCCTGCCGCTTCGAAAAAGGACCCCGGAGTAAGCCCGGATGCGTATCCGTACAAGAATCCGGACGACCCGCACAAGATTTTCGAGAATGCCACCGCTTCGCTGGATGAGCGATTCTCGATG
Source organism: Pseudomonadota bacterium (assembly GCA_018241165.1). GTDB lineage: Bacteria > Pseudomonadota > Gammaproteobacteria > Xanthomonadales > Rhodanobacteraceae > Rudaea. Next base: position 2,159 of record JAFEEK010000085.1, on the reverse strand, counting down.
CTGGCACACCTGGCAACCGGCGGAAATCCGCAAGCCAAATACCTTGCGCTGCTGATCGCGCGACATTGTGCGGCTGTTTCCAAAACGCCGGACGATCAGCCGCCCGCGGGCAAGTCCGAAGCGACGTCCTACCAGGTTCAGTTGCGCGCGCAGATGAAAGCCGCGTGCGCGCAAGTCGAGTCGGATCCGGACATGGCCGAATACGCGCAATTGCTGGAATCGCACGCGATCGAGGAGTTTGCGGAAAAAATGCACCAGACCATCCAGCTGTATTTCGCCGACAAGGGCCCGGACGCGGCACTGCATGCCGCAGTCAGCGCAATCGCCCAGCGGCCGGACGATGCCACCGTCGAGATGGCCAACGGCGCGCTGGCAGATCTGGATTTGTCGTCCGACTACCTCCAGCAAAAGCTCGCCTCGGTTGCGCCTGCCGACCCGAAGAAACGCAATGCGCTGATGCGTTTTGCGCTCAATCTCCTGGCGTGTTCCTACGGCCGCTCGTGCGGCCCGAATTCATTCGTCGTGCAGACGACATGCACTGAACTTGGCGCATGCATGCCGGGAGCGGACTTGCTCGGCGTCTATCAATCGCAAATGCTGAACGCACGCGACATGGCGTATGTATCGGCGCTCGTGCAGTACCTGAAGCAGATCCCGACAAATATGGTCTGGAACTAGGCGATGCGCCCGTCAGGCGCGCACCGTCCCCAACAATCTTCCCGGCAATGAACGGATGCGATTGAGCAGGGCGGCGGGAAGGCGCAGCGCGGATGTCGAGCTTTCGGCATTCGGTGCGGCGGCGACATAGCGTCGCGCGGCCTGCGGGTTCTGTTTCAATTGCCAGTAGCGGCCGATGGCCGAATCCACGCTCAGGCGGCAGGTGCCCATGCGCACGGGTTTCAATAACATCCGATAAACCTGGCCTTCGTTGATCAGTTCGATCGCGGTGGCTGCATTCGCGCGTTCGGTCACGACTACCGTCGCGATGTGCGGGTGGTGCAGCTTGAGCGCCTTGAGCAGGCTGGTCAGGTCGCGGCGTCCGGCTTCGGTTTCGGATATCACGACGCCGGTTTCCTGCTGCTCCATGATCTGCAACGCGCGCTCGGCGGTATTGGCGAAATTCACCTTGTAATAAGGCTGCAGGATCTCGCGCAGGCGTTGCTGCACCGCAGTGTCGTCCTCGATTACGAGGACGCCGACCTGGGTGCGCGCACGGTCGTGTTCGGCCTGCGGCAGCGCATCGCGCGCAATGACGGGAGCTTCGCGCGCGATCTGGCCGGCGTTGGCGACGAGGTTGCGCAGCTCGGTGTTGTTCCAGGGTTTGTTGACGAAGCGGAACACTTCGCCGTCGTTGACCGAGCCGAGTACCGCCTTCAGGTCGGAATAACCGGTGAGCAGGATGCGCAGCGCGCGCGGATGGGTTTCCTTGATTTCGCGCAGTACGTCCACGCCGGTTTTTTCCGGCATGCGCTGGTCGCAGATGACCACGTCGACGTCGTGCTGCTTGGCGAGAGTTGCGGCTTCCAGAGGATTGGTGGTTGTGAACGCGGTGTATTCGCGCAGCAGTGCCTTGAGCGCGCGCAGGATGCGCGACTCGTCGTCGATCATCAGGATGCGCAACGGATTGGCGGGGTTGTCGGTCATGGATTCAGGCGGCATTGGCCGCGGCCGCGCCGCTGCCATCGACCGGCAGGCTAACCGAGAACGTGGTGCCTTTTCTGGGCGTCGTTCGCACTTTGATCGAGCCGCCGTGGCCCTTGACGATCTTGTGCACGATGGAAAGTCCCAGCCCCGTGCCTTCGCCGACGGGTTTGGTCGTGAAGAACGGATCGAAAATCTTCGGCAACACGTCGTCGGGAATGCCGCAACCGGTATCGGTGAAATCCATCTGCACATGGCCGCCGTCCACGTGGCTGGCTATGGTCAGGGTGCCGTCGCCGTCGATCGCCTGCGCGGCGTTCGTGATCAGGTTCAAGAACACCTGGTTCATCTGCGAGGGCATGCAGCGCACCTTGGGCAGCGCTTGCAGGTGCTTGACCACTTTGACGCGATCACGCAACTGGTGCTGCGCGATCATCAGCGCGCTTTCGATGCCTTCGTTCAGATCCATCGTGTCCATGCCGTCGCGGTCGACGCGCGAGAAGCCTTTCAGGTTCAGC
>JAFEEK010000084.1 GCA_018241165.1 Pseudomonadota bacterium | reverse complement strand
TACAGGTCGGCCGCGCCGCGTGCGGTGCGGCAGAATTTCAGCGATGACCCCAGCGCCAGCAATTCGTGCGATCCGAGTTTGTCCAGTGCCGCGCCCATGCGTGGATCGCCATGCGAGCGGCTGCCAGCGACGACCAGCGGCGTCGCGCGAGGCCGCGTGCGCAATTTTCCACTTTGGGACTTTGTCGCAAAATGCGCATTGCCGCCGGACCAGGCCCAGTACGTCTCGTCCAGCGCCGGCGCGTGCACGACGCCCAACACCGGCGCGTGGTCTTCGATCAGCGCGATGTTGACGGTGAACTCGCCATTGCGCTTGACGAATTCGCGCGTGCCGTCGAGCGGATCGACCAGGAAGTAGCGCGTCCATGTGCGGCGCACGGACCATTCCGCCTGCTCGGCGGATTCTTCGGACAACACGGGAATATCCGGCGCCAACGCATTCAGGCCAGCGAGGATGCAACGATGCGCGGCCAGATCGGCGGCGGTCAATGGCGAGTTGTCGTCCTTGCGCTCGACCGCGAAATCGCCAGCGTAGATGCGCATGATCGCCTCGCCGGCCTCGCGCGCGAGCGCGCTGCACGCGCGCGCGAGAATTTCCAGATCGTGTTCGCTCATGCGCGGGGCTCGAAGCGTCCGGCGAGATACTCTCGCGCGATGAACAATGCCGCGATCGACCGGCCTTCGGTCACTTCCGGATGCGAGAGCAGGTGATGCAGTTGCGACAGCTTCCATTCCACGACTTCGAGCTCCTCGGGTTCGTCGCCGACGAGGCGCTCCGGATACAGGTCGCGCGCCAGCACCACGTGGGTCATGCTCGTCATGTACGACGGCGACAGCGACAGGTTGGTGAGGATGCGCAGGTCGCGCGCGCCGAAGCCGATTTCTTCCTTCAGTTCACGGTTTGCGCCCTGCTCGACGGTTTCGTCCTGGTCGAGGCGCCCCTTGGGCAGCCCGAGTTCGTAGCGATCCAGTCCGGCGCCGTACTCGCGCACCAGCAACACGGTGTCGTCGTCGCGCATCGGCACGATGATCACGGCACCGAGCCCCGAGCCTTTCAGGCGCTCGTAGGTGCGGCGCTCGCCGTTGGAAAATTCCAGGTCGAGCAGTTCGACATGCAGGAAATGACTGCCCTCGGCACGACGGGTATCACGGATGACGGGGGGTTTGCGCATGCCGGCATTGTAACGCGGCGCGGTGCGCGCATAAAAAAGCCGGGCGGTTGCCCGCCCGGCCCTTGCAGCCAATCGTGCGCCGCGATCAGTGGACGGGATTGCCGTCCGCGTCGATCAGGTGCACGTCGCCGAGTTTGAGCGCGCGCACCGGCATCTCGATCTTGGCCTGATCGCCGACGATGACCCAGGTCAGGTGGTCGGGACGCACCACCTGCTTGGCCGCGGCCTCGACGTCGGCATCCTTCTGCGCTTCGATCTTCGCCTTGAGCGTCTGCACATAGTCGTCCGGACGGTCGTACTTGACGATGCTTTCCATCGCGCCGAGCACGGCGCGTGCGGTCTCGTACTGGCCGGGCATCTTGCGCACGTCGTTGTCCTTGATCTTGGCGATCTCGGCGTCGGTCAGCGGCTTGTTGCCGACCAGCGCGCGCGCTTCCTTGAGGATTTCCTCGGCCGACGGCGCGGTCTTGTCGGTCTGCACCGGCGCGTACATCAGGTACGGGCGCTGGCCGATCGCATTCGGACTGAAGCTGCCGGCGCCATAGGCCCAGTGCTTGTCCTCGCGCAGGTTCATGTTCAGGCGCGAGCTGAAAGTACCGCCGAATGCGCCGTTCATGGTGCCGATCTCGAGGTTGTTCGCGGCTTTGGTCGACGGCGCGACGAGGCCGGCGATGATCACCGACTGCGCGGCGCCCGGGCGATTGACCAGATAAACGCTGGACTTGGCCGGGTAATCGACTTTGGCGAGGTTCTTCTTCGGCACCGCCGTCGCCGGCGCCTTCCAGTCACCGAAGGCCTTTTCCAGTTCCGGAATGATCTTGTCCAGCGTGGTATCGCCGGCAACCAGGATCTTGACGTTGTCGGGGCGGATGTAGTCGCGGACGAAGCCCTGCATGTCGGCCGCGGTCAGCGACTTGACCGATGCTTCCGTGCCCGAGCCGGTGAACGGGATCGCGTAGGCATTGCCCTTGCCGAACAGCAGCGGCGGCAACAGGCGCAGGCCCACCGCCATCGGCTGGCTCTTTTCCTGCTCGATGTTGGCCAGCGCCTGGCCGCGCACGCGCGCCACGTCCGCATCGCGGAATGCCGGATTGCGGATGACATCCGCGTACAAGGCCAGCGAGTCGGCGAGTTTGTCGCCCAGCGCATTCAACGACACCGTGCAGGTATCCAGGTCGCATCCGCCATGGATTTCAGCACCCATGCGCTGCTTGCGCTTGGAAATCTCGACCGAGTCCAGATCGCGGGTGCCCTCGTCGAGCATACCCATGGTGAAGCTGGACGTGCCGAGCTTCTTGCCTTGGTCGGCGGCGTAACCGGCGTCGAACATCGCCCCGATCTGCACCACCGGCACCGCATGGCGCTCGGCGAGGATGACCGCAATGCCGTTCTTGAGCTTGCCGTGTTCGAGTTTCGGGAACGTGAGGTCGGGGAAGCTCGTCACCTGCGGCACGCCCTTGGCGCGATCGACGTCGCTCTTGGTGACCTTGAAATCGCCGGCGGCGGAAAGCCTGTTGTCGGGACGTCCCGGCATCGCGGCGCGTCCGGCGTTGCCGGCCAGATCGCCTTCCTGCACTTTCCCGGGCTCGACGGTCAGCGTGTAATCGCCCTTGGTCAGCCACTTGTCGGCAGCGGCCCTGACCGCAGCCGGCGTCGCGGCCAAGGTGACGTCGTAATCCTTTTTCCACGCGCCCGGATCGCCACGATAGACCTGGCCCTCGGCCAGCGTCACCGCCTT
>JAFEEK010000083.1 GCA_018241165.1 Pseudomonadota bacterium | reverse complement strand
TCGTGGTCTTGCCGACGCCGCCCTTCTGGTTGGCGATGGCGATGATGCGCGTCATGCTGCCCGCTCCTGTGTATTCGTGCGCTTGATTATCGCCGCCTGCCGCGCCGCGCCGAGGCCCGGTACGTGCAGCGCCTTCACTTCGGCGACGACGAATCCCGGCGGCACGCCGAGGATTTCGTCCTTCGACAACTGGCCCTTGAGCGCGATCCAGATGCCATCCGGCGCCAACAGGTGGCCGCCGAGTTTCAACATCTCGCCGAGCGTGGCGAAGGCGCGCGCGGTTATGCAATCGAACTGGCCGCGCGCATCTTCCACGCGGCACTGCTCCACGCGCACATTGGACAGCGCCAGCGTGCGCACGGCCTCACGCAGGAAACGCACTTTCTTGCCGTTGCTGTCGATCAGCACATGCCGGCGTTCGGGCGCGAGAATGGCCAAAGGTATCCCGGGCAAACCCGCGCCGGTACCCAGGTCCGCGAGCGAGTCGCCGCGCACCAGCTTGGCCACTGCCAGCGAATCCAGCAGGTGCCGCGTGACCATTTCCACCGGCCCGCGCACGGCGGTAAGGTTGTACGTCGTGTTCCAGCGCGCCAGCAATTCCAGGTAATCGAGCAGGCGCTCGCAGGCATCCGCGCCGGGCGCCAGGCCCAGTTCGGCGAGCCCCGCCTGCAGGCGGGCGTAAAGGCTGGCGCGTTCGGAAATGCTCATAAAAAAGGCCCTGCGCGCATTGCGCAGGGCCCGCAAGTATCCGTGGCTACGGGGTTTGGCGCAACCGCATCAACCGAACTGGACGCGCGTGACCAGCACGCCGCGTGGGTTCAGTTCGCGATTGAGTTCCGATTTCAGATGCGCGGCCCGTGCCACGGCATCGGCACTGGGCGCATCTTGCGTGGCCAGCGCCGGCACACGCGCACGCAACAGGTCGGCGATGCCATCGATCACGGCGTCGGCGCGCCTGGCGTCCATGACCTGAAAATACACGCGTCCGCGCAGATTGCCGTCGGCCACCGGCGCTGCGATATCGACGACGTTGCCAAACAAACGGATCTTGTGGGTGACGCGCTCGAGCAGCGGCAATACCAGATGCACGCCGGCGCCGACGGTACGCAAGCGACCGTCGACGCGGCGCAGGGTATAGGCCTGACCTTCGGGAATGCGACGAAGGCATACCATCAGGGCAAGGGTCAGACCACTCAGCAAGGCCAGCAGCAGCATCGGGGCATTCATCTTTTATTTCCTCTTTATCAAGAGGTTATTTCATATTACTAAACAAATTATGAAGATTGCAAGCCAATCGTTTGATCGCAAGCGAATTGCGAGCAAGTATTCCGTATCGTCGGCGAACCGTCGCTGAACTGGTTGGCGCTTTTCAGGTGACGGCATCGACACCGCGCATAGCCTAAAATGCACGTTTTGATCCTGGAGACCGCCATGGCATTTCCCGGCACGCGCATGCGGCGCATGCGCCGAGATGGCTTTTCCCGCGCCTTGATGCGCGAAACCGTGCTTACGAGCGCCGATCTGATCCTGCCGGTGTTCGTGCGCGAAGGTCATGGCGCGCACGAACCGGTAGCGTCGATGCCCGGCGTGGAACGGGTTTCCATCGACCAGTTGTTGATCCTGGGCGAACAGGCGCAGGCACTGGGAATTCCTGCTCTCGCCCTGTTTCCGGTCACGCCGGACAGCGCCAAGTCGCTGGATGCGCGCGAGGCGTGGAATCCGGAAGGCCTCGCGCAACGCGCCGTGCGCGCGCTGAAAAAGGCGCTGCCGGAACTCGGCGTCATCACCGACGTGGCGCTCGACCCGTTCACGACGCACGGGCAGGACGGATTGATTGACGAATCCGGCTATGTCGTCAACGACGAAACCGTCGCCGCCCTGGTCAAACAGGCGCTGTCGCATGCGCAAGCCGGCGCCGACATCGTCGCGCCGTCGGACATGATGGACGGCCGCATCGGCGCGATTCGCATTGCGCTGGAAGACGCCGGCCACATCCACACACGCATCCTCGCCTACTCGGCGAAATACGCATCGGGTTTCTACGGCCCGTTCCGCGACGCCGTGGGCTCCGCGGCCAAATTGGGAAAAGGCAACAAGTATACTTATCAGATGGACCCAGCGAATTCCGACGAGGCGCTGCGCGAAGTCGAACTCGATCTCGCCGAAGGCGCGGACATGGTGATGATCAAGCCCGCGCTGCCGTATCTGGACGTCGTGCGCCGGGTGAAGGAACGCTTCGGCGCACCGACTTTCGCCTATCAAGTCAGCGGCGAATACGCGATGCTCAAGGCCGCGATCGGCAATGGCTGGCTGGACGAACGCGCCTGCGTGCTCGAAGCGTTGACCGGCATCAAGCGCGCCGGCGCGGATGCGATCCTGACTTATTTCGCGCTGCAAGCCGCAACGTGGCTGCGCGAATGAGCGATTCGACTTACGCCGTATTCGGCCATCCGGTAGAACACTCGCTGTCGCCGCGCATCCACGCGGAATTCGGCAAGCAACTGGGCATCGCGCTTGCGTACACGGCGATCGACGCGCCGCCGCAAACTTTCGCCGCGCAGTTGCGGGCATTCGACGGGCGCGGCGCGAACGTCACCTTGCCGAACAAGCAATCCGTGCTGCCGTTGTGCGCGGAAGTTTCGGATTTCGCGCGCCGCGTCGGCGCGGTGAATACGCTCACGCGCCGCCTCGACAAGCACTGGCGCGGCGACAACACCGATGGCGCGGGACTGGTGCGCGACATCACCCAGCGCCACGGTCTGGATCTGCGCGAGCGCCACGGCCTGATCCTCGGCGCCGGCGGCGCGGCGCGCGCGGCCGCGTTCGCCCTGCTCGATGCGGGCGTCGCGCAGCTCACCATCGTCAATCGCACGCCGGAGCGCGCCGACGAACTCGCCGACGCGATCGGCGAACCCGACCGCGTGCACACGCGCTATTGGGCCGATCTGGACACGATCGGCAATTTCGATCTGATCGTGAACGCCACATCCGCCGGCCACGCGCACGAGGCGCTGCAACTGCCTTTCGCAATCGTCGCGCCGCGCGCGCTGTGCTACGACCTGTCGTATGGCCTTGTCGCCAGCGCCTTCCTGGCCTGGGCGCGCGCCGCGAAAGCCGGGTATGTCCACGATGGCCTGGGCATGCTGATCGAGCAGGCCGCCGAGTCGTTCGCGATCTGGCACGGACAACGTCCCGACACGGATCCGGTCTATGCCGAATTGCGCGCGGAGCTGCCGCTGCACGCGAGCGATTGATGGATTGTCGAGCCGGATGCGGCGCGTGCTGTATCGCGCCGTCGATTTCCTCCGCAATTCCCGGCATGCCGAACGGCAAGCCCGCCGGCGTGCGTTGCATCCAGCTCGACGACGCCAATCGCTGCAAATTGTTCGGCAGACCCGAACGCCCTGCAGTCTGTCGACGCCTGCGCCCGGAACCGGCGATGTGCGGCGCGAATCGCGATGAGGCGCTGCCAAATCTGGCGTGGATGGAAATCGCTAGCTCGCCGCGTTGAGAGCTAGTTTCGGGTCCATCAGAAAACTGTAGCGATGGCCCGGAGCGTTCAGCCTTCTGCACCGGCGTGGGGAGGGTCTAGAGTTTGCCAGACGCCTAGCTTCAGGCTAGAATCAGCCCTAACACGGCCCCCGCCACTACGCCGAAAGGTGCACGCGGGGGTTCTTTTTTGCCTGCGGTCACCACCAGTTTTCCCAATTCGTCGGTGTGCCGATGTCGGCAATCGAGCGTGGCTGTGTCACACGCTGCATGGGAAAGGTTTGCAGGTGTTCCTTCAGTCGTATGTGCCACTGCGTTCCGGGGCAAATCGTGCGCGTCAGATGACGGCAGATCGCCAGCAGCAAAAAGGGTTTGGCAAGCAGATCGTTCTTGCCCGCAAAAATGTCACACCAGTCGATCACGCCGTGCATTGGCAGCTTGGGTTGATCCACCACATTGCGATTCCACAGTCGGCTATGGTGTGCGACCAAGTTACGCAAGTAGCTGAGTGACCGCAGCCACGACTGGAATACCTTCCAGTCACCAACGCCATACTTCGTGGATATCTGCTGCTGATCGGACACCTTCATCATGGCGAATAACTGCGACATGGCACCGAAGTCCCACACCTCGATGGCCACCCAAATCGGCAACTCCGGTCCGTGCTTGGCGTGGTAGTGGGTGACAAAATCTTCCTTCGAGCGCGCTTCCAGTTGGGCGTGCCTCTCGCACCATATTTGATGTGCCGTCTTGCTGCCCTCGCGCACCTTGCCGGCGAAGCCAGGATGAAGCTCGTTTACATCGAGATGGGCGAAAGTGTTGCGCTTGCCTAGCAGATAGGCAATGTCCACGCGCAATGCTACCTCAATGCGTTCTAGCGCATCGAGCACGATCAAGCGCAATTTTTTGTCGAATAGGTACAAATTGACCGCGTCAACAAAATGTGTGCCCGTCATGAATTTATCAGTGCGCACCGATGCGATACGACCGCTGTCGGCATGCTGTTGCATCATCCAAACGCGGAACGGATGCCAATACGCACTCAATCGGTAATAGCCGATGCGCTCCAAGTAACTCAATGCCGCCTGTTCGCTACCGACATCCATGCCGCGCGATTTCAGCAGTGCCAGTTGCTCAGCGAATTTCATCCATGGGCGCGAGTAGGTCATGCGCTTTCCATTGCTTCGGGTGTCATGTCTTAACCGTTGCGTATCGTTACGTCGCGCTTGCGTCTATGAACCACCTAAATACTCGTCCTTCAACTTCACGTAGTGCTTCGCGGAGTAGTACAGCGCCTCAATCTGCGCGGCATCGAGCTTGCGCACGCAACGCGCGGGATTGCCGATCCACAGTTCGCCTTCGCCGACGATCTTGCCCGGCGCAATCACGGCGCCGGCGGCAACGAAACCGTGCTTGCGCACGATCGCGCCGTCCAGAACCGTCGCATGCATGCCGATCAGGCACGCGTCTTCGATCGTGCAGGCGTGCAGGATCGCGCTGTGTCCGACGGTGACATCGGCACCAATCACCAACGGAAAGCCGCCGGGTGAATAGGGGCCGTCGTGGGTGACGTGCAGCACCGCGCC
>JAFEEK010000082.1 GCA_018241165.1 Pseudomonadota bacterium | reverse complement strand
TGCTGATCGCGGTGATGCTGTCCGCGCAGGCCACCGATGTCGGTGTGAACAAGGCAACGCGCAGGCTTTTTCCCGTTGCCGGCACGGCGCAAGCGATCCTGGCGCTGGGCGAGGAAAAGCTGAAGAAGCACATCGCCACGATCGGGCTGTTCAACACCAAGGCGAAAAACGTCATCGCAACGTGTGAAATTCTGATCGCCGAACACAGCGGCGAAGTGCCGCGTTCGCGTGAAGCACTCGAAGCCCTGCCCGGCGTCGGCCGCAAGACCGCGAATGTCGTGCTCAACACCGCCTTTGGCGAGCCGACCATCGCCGTGGACACGCACATCTTCCGCGTCGCCAACCGCACCGGGCTTGCGCCCGGCAAGACCGTGCGCGCGGTCGAAGACAAGCTCGAAAAAGTGGTGCCGGACGAATTCAAGCGCGACGCGCACCACTGGCTGATCCTGCACGGGCGTTACGTGTGCAAGGCGCGCAAGCCGGATTGCCCGAATTGCATCATCCGCGACCTGTGCGAGTACAAGCACAAGACGCGCTAAAAAAACGGGCGCCGTAGCGCCCGTCAACCCCGATCGAGGAGAGTGGCCCGATCGTCAGAACGCGACTTCCGCCCACACGCCGATTTCGTTGCTCTTGGTCGTGTTGACGGCGTCGGCAAGATTTTCGTGCTTGTACACAGCCGCCAGGCGCACGCCCTTGCGCGCGATCCATTCGATGCCGGCGTTGTAGTAGGTGTCCTTGAGTTTCGGATTGATGTCACGGCTCTGGTTGGCGTGGTCGTAGCGCACAAAGGCGGAAAATTCCGGCGCGAACTTGTACTGTCCCCACACCGAGTAGCCGTCGGCCGAATCTTTCGGCCCGCTGGTGAGTACATTGTTCCAGTTGTTCTGGCGAAAATATTCGGCGCCAACGCGGAATTGCGGATTCACGTAGGCGGCGACGAAATCCAGGCGCTTCGCGGTGCGCGTGGATCCGGCCGGCAGATTCGCCGTGTCCTTGCCAAGTTCCCCGCTGTAGCCACCGACCGCGAAACTCAGGCCCTTCAGCGGGGTGATCGCGAATCGGCCTTCGACGTCGACATTGTTGCCGCGCGACGGATTCTTGTAGCCGGCGCCATTGACGGCGGCAATGTTGTAGGCCCACAGGTCATTGCCGCCACCGAAAGCATGCAGGCCCCAGTCGGACGAAGTGCCGTACTTGAGGCGGTCGATCAGGGTGTTTTCGACATAGCGCAGGTTGTACAGGCCCTCCACATACGGAATCCACGGCATGTCGTCGGCGCCTGCGCGCAGCTTGAATGCATCACTGAGCTTGGCCTGCACCCAGGCCTTCTTCACGAACACCTGGGTCTCGCCGCTGCTCGAGGTGTAGTTGAAATCGGTGGTCAATCCGGCCGACCAGACGTCGTCGAATTTGTGCTCGACGCCGAGATAGAAGCGCTTGACGTCCATGCCGGTGCCGGCATTGGCGGTGTCGGTTCCGTTCCTGGTCTGGTCGATGCTGGTGAAGTCGATGAAAGTCTTGCCGCTGATCGTGGTGTCCGCAAGAACATCCGCATGCGCGAAGGCAGAGGAAGTAATCAGGGCTGCTGCGAGCGCGGCGGCGATCGGGGAATGGCGCATGGTTGTTGGACTCCGATAATGTCGATGCCGGCAGTATCGGGCGCGAATGCTACAGTCCAGCTTGATGCCGGTTACGAAATTGTGACGCGCGCTTATGACGAATCGGCGCTGTCAATCCGGCGACGCGACCGCAGCGATCCAGCCGTTGCCGATCCAGGCCTTGAGCAGGCCGGCGGCACGCAGGGCGACATCTTCCTGCGCGTGCCAGTCGCACAGCGCCGCGCACATTGCTTCGAACGGACGTCCGCCAGCGATGGCATCGAGCGCAGCCGCTTCGTCGGATTCCAGCGCGCGGTAATGCACTTCGAGATCCTTGCGCGAAAAAATCCAGGTTTGCGGAAACTGCACCCGCTGCAACGGCGGACACGGCTGTGCATGATCGCGGGCGTGGCGCACCTCGCCGACGTTCCACGCAAACCTCTCGCGCTGCACGTGCCGCGGCAGGCGCAGGATCATCTCGCCCCAACGCTCGAACGGAATGGCGGCGATGTCCGCCTCGGCGATGCCTTCTTCGTCCAACGCGTCGAACGACAATCCGATCGCCCAATCCAGCGCAGCGAGTTCGGCAAGGGCCGGCGTGTGCTTCCACGGCGCGGTCGCACGAAGAAACTCCGCAAGGCCGCGCCCGTACCAGCGCACATTGCGATGGATCGATGGCGTCGCCATCACGTAGTCGCGGCACAGTTGCTCGAAGGTTTCGTCGCCTGCGGCAAAGCGCAAGGTCAGATAGTCGTTGCCCAGCGCCTCGACGAGGCGCGCAGCATAAGCGTACACATACACGCCGACGCGCTCGCCGGCATCCGCAATCGCATTGCCGACGACGCCATCGAGGATGGCCATGTCGACGCCGCCATCGAGAATGCGACGCTGAAACGCATCCTGCAGCGGTGCCAGCACGCTCACGCCGCGGCCCGCAAGATCGGCTCGGCGATGGCGCGCGCGTGGTCGAGTTCGGCGACGAGTTCGGACAGCGGCGGGATGTTGTCGTCGCGCTCGATCATGGTCGACACCGCACCGAAGCGGCGCACCGCATCGGCATACAAATCCCAAACCGGATCGGACACGGGCTGATCGTGGGTGTCGATGATGAGGTTGTTCTGGAACGTGTGTCCGGCGATGTGGAACTGCTGCACGCGCCGCGGCGGAATGCCGGCGAGGTATTCGCGTGCATCGAAACCGTGGTTGTGCGCACTGACATGGATGTTGTTGACGTCGAGCAGGATCAGGCAATCGGCGCGCTCGGCGATCGCGGCGAGGAATTCCCACTCGCTCAGCGTCGACGCCTTGAACTCGGCATAGCTGGAAACGTTTTCCAGCGCGATGCGCCGGCCAAGGAAATCCTGTACCTCGCGCACGCGATCGCTGACATGCGCGATCGCTTCCTCGATGTACGGCAGCGGCAGCAGGTCGTGCAGGTTGCGGCCGTGCGCACCGGTCCAGCACAGGTGATCGGACATCCATGCCGGCTCGATCGAATCGGCAAGTTTCTTCAGCGCGGTCAGATAGTCCAAGTCAAGCGGATCGTGGCTGCCGATCGACAACGACACGCCGTGCAACACGACCGGATAGCGCTCGCGCATGCGGCGCAGCCAGTCCAGCGGCTTGCCGCCGGGGACAAGGTAATTCTCGGAAAGCGCTTCAAGCCAGTCGATGCGCGGTTGCGGTTCGAGCAAGGCATCGTAATGATCCGCACGCAAGCCCAGGCCAAAGCCCAGTGAGGGGAAACGCGGGTCGGATGTTTTCGTCATGGCGAAAAAGGCGACGGCCGGCGAATACGCACCGGCCGCCGCGCTTCGTGAATCGACTTACTTGGCCTTTGCTTCGTCCTGCGCGGCTTTGCAGGAAGCTGCGTCCTTCTGCATGGTGAAGCCCTGGCCCTTGCACGAGTTCTGGCCTTTGCAGGAATTTGCCTTGGTCTTGCACGCACCCGAACCCTTGCATGCGGTCGAATGCATGCATTTCACCTGGGCCTGATCGCCGGCGGTGGCATTCGCCGCGCTGGCAGTGGTCACCGCGAACAAGCCGGCGACGGCGGTGGCGAGTGCGAGACTCTTGATGGCGGAAGCTTTCATGGGAAGTCCTCTGATTGGGAATTGTCGTGGAGTGGATGTCGCGCGTTGCCGGTCCCAAGTGGACAGCCATGCCGCGGACGTATTCAAGACCCGCGAAGGCAACGTCATCTTTCACCCCATGCGGATATTACGCAGTCACTGTTAACCCCGCGTGGAAATCCATGTTGCGGCGCGAAAGATTTTCGCTGCAAGGCGGGTCAGTTTTGCCCGACAGCACGTACCATCCCGCAACCGCAAGTCCGACAAGGGGAAATTCATGTTCGCCCGACTGCTGCAATGCCAACAACGATTGATCGATGCCTGCGCGCGCCTGCGCTGGCTGGGCCCGCTGGTCCTGCGCCTGGGATTCGGCTATTTCTGGCTGGAAACCGGCTGGGGCAAGCTGCACAACCTCGACGGCGCGATCGCACGCTTCGTCGACTGGGGCCTGCCGTATCCGATGTGGAGCGCGCCGCTGTCGGCCGGCGTGGAATTCGTGGGCGGGGCTTTGCTGATCCTCGGCCTGCTCACCCGCTTCACTTCGTTGGTGATGGCGTTCAACATGATCGTGGCCATCGCATTCGTGGTGATCAAGAACGTGTCGGGTCTGGACGAATTCGTCGAACTCGACGAGTTCCTCTACATCCTGATCTTCTTCTGGCTGTTCATCGCCGGGCCGGGCAAGGCCAGCCTCGACCATCGCATCGCGCGCCGGCTTGGATTGCATGGCGCGGATTGATTGCTCCGCCTCCGTGCTTCTCCCTTCCTCAGAAAGGGGGATTGAGGGGGATGTGCTTTGTGGTCATCCCCCCGATGCTGTGCATCGACCCCCTTCGTGCCGAAGGGGGTTTTTTAGGTCACCTTCAATCCCGCTCGGCGCGGCTGAAATACGCCTTCGCCGCTTCGGCGCTGCCGCCACCGTCCTGCGCCGGCGCGGCAGCCGGCACGGCGATGGCCGGAAGCTTGTCGGACTTCAGCGTGGCGTTCGCCTTTGGCAAATCCGTCTTCTCGAAATCGGCGAATTGCTTCTCGACGTCGCCCAGTTCACGCGCGAGCGTGTCGATGCGCGCGAGCTGGTAGTCGGACGGCTTGCCGTCGTAGGACATGATCGCGCCGTATAGCGTATCCATGTGCTCGCGCAGGCGTTCCTCGCCGGTGATCGCGCCGCCTTCTTTGGTCGCCACGATCTTCTTGCGGATCTCGTCCGCCTTGGCGTTCAGGTCGGTCATCTGCTTGCGCAAACCTTCGCTGGCGGATTTGTTTGCGGCCACCGCACCGGCCTGTGCCCGCACCGCGCCGATCTTGTAAACGAGATCGCTCATGCGCCCGAACAACGCACTGACGCGCTGCGCGGCGTCGTACTGCGCCTGGCGGTCGACTGCGGTGTAGGTCGCGCGGCGGTCGAGGCCGACATCGATCTTCGTCTCGAACGTTTCCTTGCCCTTGGTCATGCGCACCGCGTAGGTGCCGGGCGGCACGCGCGCGCCCTGCGTGGAATTGAACGCGACCTGCGCCGCCGGCGGCACGCGCGGCGGCTTGGCGGTCATCGGCCAGAACACGCGATTGATGCCGCGGCGGACATTCGCGGGAAGCGTGTCGATCACCGTCCCGTTCGCGTCGAGGATGTCGATCTTCAATTTGCCGAACAAATGCCTCGATTTCTGGTAGTACGCGATTTCCGCCCCGCTGTGCGGGTTAGGCCCGGTGAACGATGCATCGCCCTCGGGCCAGCCGCCCTGCGCACTGATGCGTTGCTGGATCGGCCTGACCGGCAGGAACGCGAATTCGCTGTCGAGCGCTTTCTCGTCGAGCGCGCGCAACGGCGTCAGGTCGTCGACGATCCAGATACCGCGGCCGTGCGTGGCCAGCGCCAGCGAAGCGTCGCGGTTCTGGAAGGCGATGTCGCGCACCGCCACGGCCGGGAAATTGCCGGCCTTGAACTGCGCCCAGTGGTTGCCGCCATCGATCGAAACCCACAGCCCGAACTCGGTGCCGGCGTAGAGCAGGTTCGGCTTGACCGTGTCCTGCTTGACCACGTGCACATAGCCGTGCAAACCCTTCGCATCCTGCGGAGTGACCAGCGCGGTCCAGTTCTTGCCGTAGTCGGATGTAGCGTAGATGTACGGCGCCATGTCGCCGAAGCTGTGCCGATCGAAGGCGACATAGGCGGTGCCGGCGTCGAAGTTTCCGGCCTGCACCCACGACACCCACGAGCCCTTCGGCACGCCCTTGATGTTGCCGATCAGGTTCGTCCAGTGCGCGCCGTCATCGCGCGTGAGCTGCACGTTGCCGTCGTCGGTGCCGACCCAGATTTCGCCAGCGGCCTTCGGCGATTCGCTGATCGAGTAGATCGTCGTGTTCATCTCCGCGGCGGAATTGTCGACCGTCACGCCGCCGGATTCTTCCTGCTTCTGCCGGGCCGGATCGTTGGTGGTCAGGTCCGGCGAGATGCGCTGCCAGCTCTGGCCGTGATCGCGCGTGCGGAACAGGAACTGCGCGCCGATGTAGAGCGCGTTCTTGTCGTTTGGCGACAGCGCGATCGGCGTGTTCCAGTTCCAGCGCAGCTTCTCGTTGTAGCCGGCTTCGGGCTGGATGCTGCGGATCTCGTGCGTATGCCGGTTGACGCGACCGATGGTGCCGCCTTGTGCTTCGGCGTACAGGTAGTTGGGATCGGCCGGATCGGAAAACATCCAGAAACCGTCGCCGCCGTACATGTTTTCCCACTGCGCGTTGGCGATGCCGCCGGGGAACGCACTGGCGCCGACCCAGGAGCTGTTGTCCTGCAAGCCGCCGTAGACGTGGAACGGATCGGCGTCGTCGACGCTGACGTGATAGAACTGCGAGATCGGCAGATTGTTCTGCTTCCACCACTTGTTGCCGCCGTCGAAGGACTGCCACAGGCCGCCGTCGTCGCCGGTGTACACATGCTTGGTATCGGTCGGATCGATCCACACGACATGGTGATCGCCGTGCGTGCCGCCGCCCGATGGCGAAAAACTCTTGCCGCCGTCGAGGCTTTGCACCAGGTTGAGATCGGGTTTGAACACGCGCTCGGGATTCTTCGGATCCACGATCAGGCGTGCGAAATAGAACGGGCGCCACACCATCATCTGGCTCTTGTCGCGCTTGTCCCAGGTCTTGCCGCCGTCGTCGGAACGGAACAGCGCCGAGTCGGTGGATTCGACGAACGCGTACACGATCTTCGCGTCCGACGGCGCCACCGTCACCGCGATGCGGCCATAGGGCTTCGGCGGAAAGCCCTTGTTCGCCGCGGGCGTGATTTGCGTCCACGACGTGCCGCCGTCGTCGGAGCGGAACAGGCCGCTGCCGGATTTTGCGGTCGGCGATTCGCCGCCGGAGCGGAACGTCCAGCCCTTGCGCCGGAAGTCCCACAGCGACGCGAAAATCGTACTCGGTTTTTGCGCATCGATGCTGATCGAGGCGCAGCCGGTCGACAGATTCTCGCCCTTGAGTACCAGGCTCCAGTGCGCCCCGCCATCGGTGGTCTTGTACAAACCGCGCTCGGCCGAATCGCTCCACAACTTGCCCGGCACGCAGGCGTACACGGTGCTGTCCGCATTCGGGTCGACGATGATCTGTGCAATGCGTTCGGAATTGGGCAGACCCATGTGGGTCCAGGACTCGCCGCCATCGGTCGACTTGTAGATGCCATTGCCGACCGACACCGAATTGCGCGTCCAGCTTTCGCCGGTGCCGACCCAGACCGTGTTCGTGTTCTTCGGATCGATCGCGATCGCGCCGATCGATTGCACCGGCTCGCGATCGAACACCGGCTTGAACGTGGTGCCGCCGTCGGTGGATTTCCACACGCCGCCGGAAGCGGCGCCGACATACAGCAAGGTCTTGCCGTCCTTGCCGGCAACCGCCGCGAGCGCCGCGACGCGACCGCTCATCGCGGCCGAGCCGATGTTGCGCATGCCCAACCCGGAGATTGCGCCAGAATCGAAGTGGGCGATGCCGTTGTCGGCGGGCGCGGCCAATGCGAGCGACGTACCAAGGGCGCACGCGACAGCGAGCAGGCTTGAGGTGCGATGCATGTTCATGGGCTCACCTTGGCCGCGGCCGGAAATGCAAACAGGGAATCGGCGACCGCAACATTGGCTTCGCCCTTGTCGATGGAAATGGTGGTGGTGCCGCCGCCGCCATCCTTGCTGCGCGCGGTGATCGAAAACGGGAAGTACACGCCGGCGACCTGTTCGTAGTCGCCGTAATCGGAAATCGTTTCGCTTTGCGTGCCACGCACCTCGATCTGGCTCACGGTGCGGATTTCGAGATAGGCATCCGGATCCAGATACACGTACTGGACGTCGCCGTTGCCCAGCGTGACCTTGAGTTTGTAGGCGTTGGTGCCGTCGACATCCTCGGTGCCCTGATACGCGACCTGGCTGCCTCGCGCCTTGTAGCCGATGAGCGAGCCTGCGATCGGCGCGCCGTCTGCCAGCGACTTGGCGTCGTCGGCGGACATGCGTTCCGGATCGCGGCGGCCCTGGAACGGCGAGATCTGCCACGCTTCGTGGCCGTCCCACGCCTGAATCTGCGTCAGACCCTGCACCGTGGCCTCGGTGCGCACCGAGTCCGGCGCCTTCTGGTATTGCACCAGCGTGAGCTGGAACGACCCGAAGTCGCCGCTGACGCGCAGATTGCCTTCGAATTTGAGCGTCTTGATCGCCTCGATCTTGTCCAGCCCGCCGCGTGCGGCTGCGTTTTTGGCGATCAGTTCATCCGCCGTTATCGCTTGCGCCGAAAAGGCGGCAAGCAAACCTGCGGCACCCAGTGCCGCCACGCAAACCTTGAGCATGGAATTCTCCCCGACGCTTGCTGGTGAAGGTTCGGCGAGCTTACTCCCGCGGGCGGAGGTTGTTATAGGACTAAAGTCACGGGCGGCGGCAAATCACGCAGGCGCGTTGCGGCCTTGCATTTCGTAGGGCGGGAGAAGCGAAGCGAATCCCGCCGATCGTCGCGGCAACTTACACGTCATGGCGGGATTCGCCGCTGCGCGGCTGCTCCCGCCCTACACTTCGAGGCGATCCCCTTCCCTCGCCACCAGCGCATACAACGCCGGCATCAGGAACACGCTCAACGCAAGACGCGTGAGCATGCCGGCGACGATGACCAGTGCGAACGGACGCTGCGAATCGGTGCCGACGCCACTGGCGAGCGCGGCAGGAAGAAGGCCGAGCGCGGCGACGAGCGCGGTCATCATGATCGGGCGCAGGCGCAGGATCGCGCCTTCGCGGATCGCCGCATCCATCGCCATGCCGCCGCGGCGCAATTCATTGACATAGGAAATGTAGACGACGGCGGTGAGCACCGAGACGCCGAACAGCACGATGTAGCCGATGCCGGACGATACCGAGAACGGCGTGTCGGTCAGCCACTGCGCGAGGATGCCGCCGGCCGGTGCGGACAGCAGCACGCCGAGCACGGTGATGAACGGGAACTTGATGTTGCCGTACAACACGAACAGCAGCAGAAAGATCACGAACAAGGTCACCGGCAGGATCACGTTCATCTGCGCGCGCGAGGCCGTGTATTGCTTGTATTCGCCGCCCCAGTCCAGCCGGTAACCCGGCGGCATCTTCACCTGCTTGGCCACCTGCGCCATCGCGTCTTCCACCGCGCCGGCGAGATCGCGGCCGGCCACCGAGAATTGCACGCCGATGTAGCGCGAATTGTTTTCGCGATAGATGAACGAGGCGCCGTTGGCGATGCCGATGTCGGCAAGTTCCCTGAGCGGAATCTGCGCGCCGTCCGGCGTGGCCATCGGGATGTTGCCGATTTCCTGCGGATTGTCGCGGTACTGGCGGTCCAGGCGCACGACGAGATCAAACTCCTTTTCACCCTGCACGACCTGCGTCGCCACGCTGCCGCCGATCGCGGCTTCGATCATCGCATTGACGTCGTCGACGTTGAGTCCGTAGCGCGCCAACTTGCTGCGATCGAGTTTGATCGCGAGGCTCGGCTGGCCGAGTTCATGCACCAGGGTCACGTCGCCGATGCCGCGCACATGCTCCATCACCTGCTTGATCGCCTTGCCCTTGTCCTGCAGGGTGTGCAGGTCGGGGCCGAATATCTTTACCGCGAGCGCGCTCTTCAGGCCGGTTTCGGCTTCGTCCACCGCGTCTTCGGCCGGTTGCGTGTAGTTGAACTGGATGCCGGGAAACACCTGCAGTTTCTTGTCGATCGCCGCAATCAATTCGGCCTTGTTGCGATACTTGCCGTTCCATTGCGCATACGGTTTCAGGCCGACGAAAAATTCGTCGTTGAAGAATCCGGTCGAATCGGTGCCGTCGTCGGGGCGACCGAGTTCCGAGGTCACCGTGGTGACGACCGGGAACGAGCGCAGGATCGCGCGGATCTGCGGCGAGATTTTCGCAGCTTCGTCGTAGGAGATCGTGTATGGCATGGTCGCGCGCACCCACAGCGCACCTTCGTCGAGCTTGGGCATGAATTCGGCGCCGATGGACGGCACCAGCAGCAGCGACAGCGCAAGGATCGCGCCGCAGGCGAGCGTCGTGGCGCGTGCGCGCGCGAGGCAGAAATCCAGCCCGCGTGTGTAGGCCGCCTTGATAGCCTCGAAAATGCGGTTGCGCCGCTCGCGCACGCCGCGGCGCATGAACCACGCGCACAGCACCGGCAACAGCGTAAGCGTGACGATCAGCGAGCCGATCAGGGCGAAGATCATGGTGTCCGCCATGGGCCTGAACAGCGTGCCGGATGGCCCGGTCAGCACGTAGATCGGCAGGAAGCTCGCGACGATCACCGCGACCGCATACACCAGCGGACGATCCACTTCCGCGGCGGCATCCTTGATGACCTCGACCAGTCCTTTGGCATCGAGCGGTTTGCCTTCGCGCAGCGCGAGCTGGCGGAAGATGTTCTCCACCATGAAGATCGCTCCGTCGACCAATATGCCGAAGTCGACCGCGCCGATGGACAGCAGGTTTGCCGACGCACCTTGCAAGTCGAGGCAACAGAACGCGAACAACAGCGACAAGGGAATCGTGACCGCGACGATCAGCCCGGCGCGCAAATCGTAGAGGAAGAAAATCAGCACGACGACGACCAGCAACATGCCGTGCAAAAGATTGCGCTGCACGACCTGCGTGGTTTCGTGGATCAGGTTGCTAAGGTCGTAGAACGGATGAACCTTCACGTCCGGCGGCAGGATCGCGGAATTGATCTCCTGCGTCTTCGCCTCGATGCGCTTGAGCACGTTCTGCGTTTTCTCGCCGGTGCGCATCAGGATCACGCCTTCGACAGCGTCGTTGTGATCCATGTAGCCGAATTCGCCGAGGCGCGGCGCGATGCCGATCTGCACGCGGCCGACATTCTTCACCAGCACCGGCGTGCCGTTGTGCACGGCCAGCACGGTGTTGCCGATGTCGTCCAGCGTTTCGATGCGGCCGAGGCCGCGCACATAGTAGAACTGCCCGCCCTGCGAATAGAAGCCGCCGCCGGCGTTGGAGTTGTTCGCGCCCAGCGCGGCCTGCACCTGCGCGACCGACAATCCGGTCGCGGCGATTTTTGCCGGATCCAGCAGCACCTGGTATTGCATCGTGCCGCCACCGAAACCGGAATCGTCGGCGACGCCGGGCACGGAGCGGTACTGCGGCGCGACGATCCAGTCGTCGATGGTTTTCAGCTCCATCGGCGAGCGGTCGGAACTTTGCAGCACGTAGCGATAGATCAATCCCGACGGCGACGACTGCGGCGAAATCGACGGCGTCACGCCGCTCGGCAGGGTGATGTCGCCGAAGCGGTTGAGCACATGCTGGCGCGCATAGTCGTTGTTGGTGCCGTCGTCGAAGGTGAGGGTGACATCGGACAGTCCGTACAGCGAGATCGAGCGTTTCGTCGCCAGCTTCGGCAGGCCGTTCATTGCCAATTCGACCGGCACCGAGATCAGTCGCTCGACTTCCTCGGCCGAATGTCCAGGCCATTGCGTGATGACTTCGACCATCGGCGGCGACAGATCCGGATACGCATCCATCGGCAGGCGTTCGAGCGACCACCAGCCCGCGCCAAACAGGATCAAGGCCAGCAACACGATCAGGAAACGCTGCTCCAGCGCGGTCGCGACGATGCGGTTGATCAGCGAAGGCGTGCGCAGCTGCGCGCCGCCGGGCAAGGTTTCGTCGCTCATTGGGTTTCGATGAAACGCAGGAAGATGGCGCCTTGCGCGACAATCTTGTCGCCGGCATGCAAGCCTTCGCTGGCAAGGTCATGCTCGCCGTCGTGGTAACCGAGTACGACCGGGCGCCGCGCAAATCCGCCATCGGCCTGCGCGACATACACGAACGGAAGGTTTTCGTCGTCGCGCAGGACGGCCGCGGCGGGGATCAGCAGGCCGGTGCTGTCCTTGCGTGAGACGATCGTCACCGGCACGTACATTTGTTTTTTCAACACACCGTGCGGATTGTCGACGCTCACGCGCGCCAGCACCGCACGCGTGGCGGGATCGACCTCGGCAGCGACATTCGTCACCGTGCCTTCGAGCGTTGTCGGACCCGCATCGACATGCGCGGTATCGCCTGCGCTTACCCGATTCGCATCGTCGCCGAACAACTGCGTCATTACCCACACGCGCGACAGATCGGCGATGGTGAAACACGGCGTGGTGCCGGCTTGAAGAAGTTGGCCGGGCGCGATCAGACGTTCGACCACGGTGCCGGCCAGCGGCGCGCGGATCACGCCTTCGATTTGCGGCGCGGCCTTGCCCTGCCGCAGCGCGTCGAGAGCTTTCGGATCGATGTCGAGCGCGACCAGTGCCTGCAACGCCGCGCTCGCATCCGCCTCGGCGCCGATCGCATCGGACTGCGCCTGCGCGGCTTCGCGCTCCGACACGCCCTTGTGCGCGAGCAGATCCTTGTCCACGTCGGCGATGCGACGTGCGTTGGTCGCGGCAGCCTGCGCCTTGCGATACGCTCCGGCGGCGGCGGCGAAATCCGGTGAATGTACCAGCGCCAGCGCCTGTCCCTTCTGCACCCGATCGCCCGGTGCCACCAGCAGTTTCGTCACTGGCCCGGACATCGGCGCGAGCACGCCGGTAGCGCGCTCATTGTCGAAATCCACCGTGCCGTTGCTGCGCATCGATTCGTGGAAATGTTCGTCCGCGACCGTGAACAGCACGATGCGCTGGAGTTGCTGCGTGCTCAGCTTCACGTCGCTGGGCTTGGTTGATGCCGGCGGCGCGTCGTTCGCCTTTGATGCACAGCCGGCGAGGCAGGCCAGCGCAAAGATCGCCAGTGCGCGAATGCGTGAATCACTTTTCATGATCGTTCCCGGTCAAATCCGTGTAATGCCACCAACCGCCGCCGAGCGCCAGATACAGCGCCGCCGTGTCGGTGTAGCGATTGGCCTGTGCCTGAATCAGCGCCATGCGTGCCTGTTGCCACGCCTGTTGTGCATTGAGCAGCGACAGCTCGCTCGCATATCCAGATTGCGTCTGCCGTTGCGCAAGATCGAGGGTGACTTTCGCGGCATCCGCGGCGGCGGATGCGGCTTGCAAGGTCTTTGCATCTTCGTCCAGCGCTACCAATGTGTCGGCGACATTCTGGAACGCGGTCATCACCGTGCTGCGATACTGCGCGGCAGCTTGCACGAGCTGCGCCTTGGCCGCGCGCTCGGCGTGGAGCAATTTCCCGCCCTGGAAAACCGGTGCGGCAAGATCCAAACCAACGCCCCAGAACCCGGTGCCGGACTTGAACACGTTGCCGATTTCCAGCGCCGTGCTGCCTGCGTTCGCACTCAGCGTGATCTGCGGCAGGCGGCTGGCGATGGCGACGCCGACCTGCGCGCTGGCCGCGTGCCAGTTCGCTTGTGCCTGGCGCACATCAGGGCGCTGTTCGACCAATTGCGATGGCAGGCTCAACGGCAAATCGTGAGGCAAGGTCAGACCCGCCAGGTCGAAATCGGTGGCGGCCGCCTGCGCGGGAAACTCGCCGGCGAGCACCGCAATCAGGTGCTTTTGTTGCTCGAGTTGCTTGTGCAGCGGCGGCAATGCAGCTTGCGTCTGCGCAAGTTGCGACTCCTGCGCGGCGAGATCGAGCCTGCTCGCATAACCTTTTTCGAACTGATAGCGCAAAATCCCGACGGCGTGCGTTTCGATATCGACCAGTTGCTCGGTGGACTTCACCTGTTCGTGCAAACTGGCTTCGCCAATTGCCGCGTTCACGACGTTCGCGGTCAGCGCGATATGCGCAGCGATCATCTGGAATCGTGCGCCCTGTGCCTGGGCCTGCAACGATTCGACCGTGCGCCGGTTCAATCCGAACACGTCCGGCACATAGGACACGCTCAACTGCGGCGTGAACAGGCTGTATTGCATCGCGTTGTTCGCGGGCGTCGGCGCCAGCGATCCCGCCTGTTTCTGCCGGTTCGCGGAGGCATCCGCATCGATCGCCGGATAATAGGCGCCGCGTTGCGCCAGCACGTTTTCATGCGCGGCAGTCAACGCCGCCTGCGCGGCGGCAAGGTCCGGGTTCTGCTTGAGCGATCGTTCGACCAGAGCATTCAAGGACGCCGACTGGAACAGTTTCCACCAGTCGCCGGGAATATCCGCCCCGCTCTCGACGTGTTGTGCTGCCCCGCCAGCGACCGGCGCGCTGGCCGTCTGCGCCGGCACTGTTTCGGACGTGTACGTTTTCACATCCGGCGCCGCAGGTTTGTGGAAATCCGGGCCGACCACGCAGCCGGCAAGCAGCAACGTCGCCACGATCGCGCCCGCAACCACCGGATACCTGCAAACCGTCATACCGATTCCATCCAACCGGCGGGGCCGGCCATGTAACGATATAATGTATCAGCAATTCGTTAAGGAATTCCGAAACGCAGGCCGGTGATGCACCACGGCAAGACTTTCATGGGTATCGGCTTGCGGAAAAGAAAAAAGGCCCGCAAGAAATCTGCGGGCCTTCATCCATATGGCTCCCCGAGACGGGATCGAACCGCCGACCCAGTGATTAACAGTCACTTGCTCTACCGCTGAGCTATCGGGGAATAGTCGGAGCGAGCCGCGTATTTTCAGGGACAACGCGATCAAGGTCAAGGTACCGGCAATCCGGCACAAGCTGCCGCAGCCTGGGCCGGGGCGGCCTTGCCGGAACGGATGCGTCCGGCATTGCTGATCACCACGCTATCGGCACTCGCCGGACCGCGATGATCGCAGAACGTAATGGTCAGATTGCTGCCGGCCGAGGTGCCGTCGCCACGATAGATGACGTGCCGGCGCCCGGCCGTGCTGGCGATGGCCACGCCATCCTGCATCTGCCCGACATGGATCAGCGCTTCGTTGGGAGTGCGCACTCCGTCATGGTTGGCATCGGCGAACACGATCCAGCCGTGCTGCCACCAGATCGCGTTGTCGCAGGTCGCGCCATCGCTGCTCGGGCAGACCGAAACACCAGACTGGCGTGATGCTGCCGTGCTGCGGGCGAGATTCAGCGCCGCGACCAGAGCGTTGTGCGCGCTGCGCGACTGTCCGCTTTGCATCAAGCCTCCGAGCGCAGGCAGGCTGACAGCACACAGGATGGACCCGATCGCGATGGTGAAAATCAATTCGATCAGGGTAATTCCACGCACGCACTTCGATGACGGCTGGCGCATGACGATTTCTCCTCGGCGATGACGTCATGCTAGGAATCGCGTGGTGCGGGCAGAATCGGCGGCGGGCGTCATCGCGTGTAGGAAAACGCCGACTTCGAGTTCGCTACCGGACTATAATCACCGGTTCGCCTCCGGAACCTGCGATGTCCGAACGCTTCCAGCTCGTTGCACCATTCAAGCCCGCCGGCGACCAGCCCGAAGCGATCGAGAAACTCGTCGCCGGCTTCGAGTCCGGGCTCGCGCACCAGACCCTGCTCGGCGTCACCGGCTCGGGCAAGACTTTCACCATCGCCAACGTCATCGAACGCGTGCAGCGACCAACCATCGTGATGGCGCCGAACAAGACGCTGGCGGCGCAGCTTTACGGCGAGTTCAAGGAATTCTTTCCGCACAACGCGGTGGAGTATTTCGTCAGTTATTACGACTACTACCAGCCCGAGGCTTACGTTCCTTCCAGCGACACTTACATCGAGAAGGATTCGTCGATCAACGAGCACATCGAGCAGATGCGCCTGTCCGCGACCAAGGCGCTGATCGAGCGCCGCGACGCGGTGATCGTATCCACGGTGTCGGCGATCTACGGCTTGGGCGATCC
>JAFEEK010000081.1 GCA_018241165.1 Pseudomonadota bacterium | reverse complement strand
GTCCTGCTCGAAAACGTCGACCTTGCCCTGCATGCCGGCTGGCGCGTGGGCATCAGCGGCCGCAATGGCGCGGGCAAATCCAGCCTGCTTGCCCTTGTTGCCGGCGAACTGGCGCCGGACGCCGGTCATTTCGAGCGTCCGGCCAACTGGTCCATGGCCTGGGTGCGGCAGGAAGTCCCGGCGCTGGAATCCACGGCACTGGACTACGTCCTGGATGGCGATGCCGAATTGCGCGCGATCGAACGCGATCTCGTCGTCGCCGAAAACGCCCACGATGGCATGCGCATCGCGCATTTGCACGAACGCCTGCTCGCGATCGACGGCTATGCGGCGCCGGCGCGCGCCGGCGCCCTGCTGCACGGCCTGGGTTTCGCAAATGGCGACGAGACGCGGAGCGTGGCGCATTTCTCCGGCGGCTGGCGCATGCGCCTGAATCTGGCGCAGGCGTTGATGTGCCGCTCGGATCTGTTGCTGCTCGACGAACCGACCAATCATCTGGATCTGGATGCCGTGCTCTGGCTGCAGGATTGGCTGGCGAAATATCCGGGCACGTTGCTGCTGATCTCGCACGACCGCGAATTCCTCGATGCCGTCGTCACGCACGTCTTGTCGATCGCCGATCGCCGCGCCGATTTGTTCGCCGGCGACCTGACCGGCTTCGAGCGCAAGCGCGCCGAACAACTTGCGCAACAATCGGCGGCGTTCGAGAAACAGCAGCGCGAACGCGCGCATCTGCAACATTTCGTCGATCGTTTTCGCGCCAAGGCAAGCAAGGCGCGACAGGCGCAAAGCCGCATCAAGGCACTGGAACGCATGGTCGACATCGCGCCGATCCGCGCCGCATCGACGATCCGGTTCGAGTTCCGCGAACCGGCGCGCCTGCCCGCGCCGTTGCTCAAGCTCGATGAAGCGGATGCGGGGTATGGCGAGCGTCGCGTGCTCGAAAACGTGACGCTGGGCATCGCGCCCGGCGATCGCATCGCCCTGCTCGGCGCCAACGGCGCGGGAAAATCCACCCTGGTCAAACTGCTGGCGGGTGAAATTGCGCCGCTCGCCGGAGAGCGCATCACGTCGAAAGACCTCGCCGTCGGCTACTTCGCCCAGCACCAGCTCGAGCAGCTCGATCCGGGCGAAAGCCCCGTCGCCCACCTGCTGGAGTTGAACCCTGCCCTTGGCGAAAAAGCCGCGCGCGATTTCCTCGGCGGATTCGGCTTCATCGGCGACCGTGCATTGGAACCGGTCGCGCCGTTCTCCGGCGGCGAAAAGGCGCGGCTGTGCCTCGCATTGACCGTGTTCCAGCGCCCCAACCTGCTGCTGCTCGACGAACCGACCAATCACCTGGATCTGGACATGCGCGAGGCGCTGACCGAAGCGCTCAACGATTTCGCCGGCGCCGTGGTGCTGGTGTCGCACGATCGCGCCCTTATCCGCACCTGCTGCGACACCCTGCTGCACGTCGGCGGCGGCCGCGTCGCGCCGTATTCGGGCGATCTGGACGACTACGCGCGCCAGGTGATGCGCGCCGCCAATGCGCCAACACCGGCATCCGGAAAATCCGCGCCCGGCGACAAACGCCAGGACACGCGCCGCGCGCGCGCGGACGATCGCGCGCGAATTGCGCCGCTGAAACAGGAAGTGCAGCGCCTGGAAAAACGCATCGCCCAGGTCGAGGCCGACAAACGCAAGGCCGACGACGCCTTGAAGGATCCGGCCTTGTATGAAGCCGATTCGTCCGCGCGCATGCAGGAATTGACCCGCCACACCGGCAGCCTCGCATCCGAACTGGCCGATCTGGAAGCGCGCTGGCTGGCCGCGAACGAGGAACTGGAAGCCGCGAACGGCTGATGTACCTGCACAGGCCGCAACCCGGCCCGATCAACCGTCCTTAATCGTAGCCATTGGCGAAAATACGGTCGTAAGGTCCCGTCAGGCAGTTGGCCGTGTTGAACAGCGTATAAGCGGCCGCCAACTGCTGCGCAGTCATCTGCCCGGCGGCGCATTCGGCAGGAAATGTCATTCCGGCAGTACCCGACGTGGGGACCGGATGATTGTCGAGGAACGTGACGCGTCCGCATTGACTGCCCATCGCAATACCGACCGGTGCGTTGAAGCTGAATTGCTGCGGAATGATCTGGCCGGACTGGTTCAGGCTGACCTGGTTCACCGCAGGCGCGACGACGCCATCGTAGTCGTGGCGCAACTGGCCCAACGTGAGCTGACCATATGTCCCGCCGGCAACAGACTGCAACCATTGTGCGAACTTCACGCCGTCCGTGGTGCCGGTGTCGATGTATCCGGTCTGCGGGTCGCTTGCGATTCCGCCCGCACCGGGGTTCCAGGTCACCAATGAAGACAGCGGCGGGTTGCCCTGCAAGTAACCATCGGCGTAGTGAAACATCAACGCGCGGCCGCCGCTGTTCAGGAAACCGGTGAAATACCCTTTCGCAGCCGCCGACGGATTTGCCGTATTGCCCTGGCACTTCATCAGGACGGCGTCGTACTTGTTGATGGCCGCCTGCGAAGCAACAAGATTCGTTTCGTCGGGCGTATTGACGTTGATCACGGCGCCTGCGCCACCGGGGACGCTCCCTGTGTAGAACCGGATTCGTCCGTTGCCGGCCGGATTGGTGAATTCGCTGTCGTCCACGCCAATCTGGCGCAGCAGGCACTCTTCCGCGTCCGCATTGCCGGTCACAACGGCAGTCAACGGAATATCGCCCTCGGCCTTGGTCCGCGGCATCCGCAACACCGAGGTTGCAATCGCAGTGTTGATGCAGCCCACGACGTTGGGCAGCACGAGCTGCCGGCGCCAACGGCCAATCTGGATTACCAGCGGAATGTTCGCGCCAACGGGCATGTTGGCAATGGCAAAAGAGCCGTTCGGACCCGTGATCGCGCTGACCAGCGGCGAGCCGCTGGGCGAACAACTGTCGCACGCCACACCTGGCGCAAATGCTGCGACTGGCGCGTTCGGCACATACACCAACGCATTGGGCAGCGGTACCGTCCCATTGGGCATGTAGACAGTCCCGCTGATCGTCGTGCTGCCGCCACCTGGGCAGCTTTGTTGCTGCAGGCACAGGCCGGTACAGGTTTGTGCCGGCAGCGACTGCGAAGCAAGCACGACCACGGTCGCACAAAGGATTCTGCGCATGATTTCCCCGGACGAGCCCCAAATCGGATGGTTAGGTTATACCTGATCGAAAATCAGTGCTTGACAAGTCTCGCCTAGGTGTTATACTTACATACAACACTAGTACGACAGTTCACCAAGAGGAGTCCACCATGAACCTGCAAGCCCTGCTGATCCGCGCCAGCGTTTCGATCGCAGCCAGCCTGGCAATGGCCGCCGGCATTGCGCTGAACTATTCCAGGCCCGTCGAGGCCTTTACCGCCACGCCGGCATCATCCGTGAAGGCGCATGCGGCGATCGTCGCCGAACCCGTTACCTTGCCGACGATCCATGTACGGCCGACCCTTGCGCAGCGCATGGCCGCAGCGCAACCGTCCGCACCCTCGGGAACGGGAATGGTCATCCAGACGGCGTTCGACATCGACGCCGGCGTGCCGGCGAACAAGCCTTCGGCCAGCCTGCGCCTGGACATGCCCTACTATTCCTTCGGCAAGGTTCTGCCGCGCATCGGCGCCAGGGAATAAGCATGAGTATCACCTGGAACGACAACGCGCCGATCTACCGCCAACTGCGCGACCGCGTGGTGGCGATGATCCTGGACGGCGTGCTCAGGCCCGGCGACGCGCTGCCTTCGGTGCGCCAGGTCGCGGCCGACTTCCAACTCAACCCGATCACCGTGTCGAAGGGATATCAGGAACTCGTGGACGAACAACTCGTGGAAAAACGCAGGGGGCTGGGCATGTATGTGAGCGAAGGCGCGCGCGCGGCGCTGATGAAATCCGAACGCGAACGTTTCCTGAAGGAAGAATGGCCCGCCCTGTTCGCGCGCATCCAGCGCATGAACCTGGACCTGGGCACCCTGATCAAGAACGCCGATAACAAGGGAGAAAAACCATGAGCGCCGTCGTGCAGGCGAAGGGACTGTCCAAACGCTACGGCAACACGGCGGCGTTGGACGACGTGAGTTTCGACATCGACGCCGGACGCATCGTCGGCCTGGTCGGCCCGAACGGCGCCGGCAAGACCACGGCGCTCAAGGCCATCCTCGGCCTGGCCGAATTCGACGGCTCGCTGTCCGTGCTCGGGCTCGATCCACGCACGCACCGCACGCAACTGATGGAACAAGTGTGCTTCATCGCGGATGTGGCCGTGCTGCCACGCTGGTTGCGCGTGGGCGATGCCGTGGATTTCGTCGGCGGCGTGCATCCGCGTTTCTCGCGCGAGAAATGCGAAAAGCTGCTTGCGCGCACCAAGATCAAGCCGACCCAGCGCGTACGTGAACTGTCCAAGGGCATGATCGTGCAGCTGCACCTGGCCCTGGTCATGGCGATCGACGCGAAATTGCTGATCCTGGACGAACCGACCCTGGGCCTGGATATCCTGTATCGCAAGGAGTTCTACAACAACCTGCTCAGCGACTACTTCGACGAGCAGAAGACCATTCTCGTGACCACGCACCAGATCGAGGAAATCGAACACATCCTCACCGACCTGCTGTTCATCAAGGAAGGCAAGATCGTGCTCGACGCCACCATGGACGATGTCGGCGAGCGCTTCGCCGAGGTCATGGTCAACCCGGACAAGGCCGATGCGGCGCGCGCACTTCAGCCGCTATACGAGCGCCAGATCTTCGGCAAGTCGATCTTCCTGTTCGACGGCATCGACAAGGCGCGCCTGGCGGAACTGGGCGAGTTGCACAAACCGAGTGTCGCCGACCTGTTCGTGGCGACCATGAAAGGAACCTACGCATGAACGCCATCACTCCCACCGGCAAATTCCTCTGGCAGGTCAAGCGCGAACTCTGGGAACACCGCGGCGGATTCCTGTGGACTCCCGTGATCATCGCGCTGGTCATGCTCGCCTTCATCGCAATGGGCCTGGTTACTGCCGAACTCACCGCGCAGAGAGCCGGCTTCACCTTGAACGGCATCCATATCGATCAGCTCGCCAGTCACATCGACGCGGACGCCATGGCGAAATTCCAGGGTGCGCTCGACGTCGGCCTGATCACGATGGGCATGCCTATCCGCATCGCCTTGTTCGTGGTCGTGTTCTTCTACGCGCTGGGTGCGCTGTACAACGATCGCGCCGACCGCAGCGTGCTGTTCTGGAAGTCGCTGCCGCTGTCGGATACCCAAACCGTGTTGTCCAAGGTCGCCGCCGGCCTGATCCTCGCGCCGGCGCTCGCGGTGTTAGGCATGATCGTGCTGCAACTGGGCTTCCTGATCCTGTTCTCCCTGTATGCCGCCATCCACGGCATCAACGCCCTGCCGTATCTATGGTCGCCGACGCATCTGATTGCGATGTGGATCAAGTTTGCCGTGCTGATCCCGGTCAACGCGCTGTGGGCGCTGCCGACCATGGGCTGGCTGCTGCTGTGCTCGGCGTGGGCGCGCTCCAAGCCGTTCCTGTGGGCAGTGATGCTGCCGGTCGTCACCGGCGTGATCATCACCTGGATGCAATTGATGCAGTCGTTCTCGTTGCACAGCGGCTGGTTCTGGCAGCACGTCATCGGTCGCGTGCTGCTGAGCCTGATTCCGGAAAGCTGGATCAGCCTCGACAGCCTCAAGGCGCTCGATCATGCCAATGCAGATCCATCCCTGGCGCTTGGCAACCTGTTCTCGTTCGGCGCGATTGCCGAGCGGATGGCCAGTGCGAACTTCCTGATCGGCGTCGCCGCCGGCCTCGCCATGATCGCCGCTGCGATCTGGCTGCGCCGCAAGCGCGTGGAAGCCTTCGCCTGATTCATGCAACGGAATTTCCAGATGACCAACGCAAACACGATCGGCAGACTGGCCGGCGCGATTTACCTCGTCGTAGTCGTGACCGGCTTGTTCAGCCTTGTTTATGTGCCATCGCGGATCACCGTTTCCGGCGATGCCCATGCAACCGTCAATAACATCGTCGCGCACGGCTCCTTGTTTCGGGCCGGCATTGCGGCCTTTCTGATCAAGCAGGTCGCATTCTTGCTGCTGCCGTTCGCGTTGTTCAAACTGCTGCGTCCGGTTCACCAAGGCATGGCGATCGCCATGGTCGCGCTCGCCACTGCCAGCGTGCCGATCGCTTTGGTCAGCTTGACGAATCGGCTGGATGTGCTGGATGTCCTCGGTGGCTCGTACAGCCAGGCGCTCTCGCCAAGCCAGCTTCAATCGCAAGCCATGCTGTCGCTCAACGCATACGGCAATGGCCTGTTGGTCACAACCCTGTTTTGGGGGCTGTGGCTGCTCCCCTTCGGATGTCTGGTCATACGGTCCGGGTTCCTGCCAAAGATCCTCGGCATCCTTCTGGTTCTCGGCGGTATTGGCTATGTGACCCAAGTGTTCTGGGAAATACTCGTTCCGGCTACCCGCTTCCCGGATTTGGTGTTGCTCCCGGCCGCAATCGGCGAAATCGGCATTTGCCTCTGGCTGCTCGGGGTAGGCGTGCGCGAACGCCACGCGCGTTAGACCACCTCACCATTCAACAATCCACCTTGGGGACCTTATGGCTGCTGCACATCTTGACGACTTGAAGGTACACGTGCGGATCAAACTGTCTGCGCTCTGGGCCACACTGATGTTCTGCTACATCTACGGCGATTATTTCGGCCTATATGTGCCGGGCAAACTGAAGGGAATCCTCGCCGGCGATGGACCGCTGGGCCCCGTAAGCCAGAACACCTTGGTCGCTACTTCGATCTTGCTGGCGGTCCCGGGCATCATGGTTTTTCTTTCGCTTGTTTTGCCGCCGAAATTTGTCCGCTGGCTCAACATCATCTTGGCTGCCTTCTACATTGTCATCATGGTCCTGACAATGCCCGGGGCATGGTCGTTCTACCTTCTTCTGGGCGCTTTGGAGATCGCAATCGGATTGCTGACCATCTGGTATGCGTGGACCTGGCCAAAGCGAACTCTTGCGTAAGCGATGGAGGATGCTCTCATGATCAAGACGAAAATCTTTTGCGTTGTCGCGTTGTCGGTTGCCGCCGCAGGCTGCGTGCAATACGACGACTCGGTGTTCCAGCACTTGAGCGTGCTCAGCGACACCCGCATCGCAGTGCATGCGCATGCCGGCGCCGACGCGATAGTGACCGCGCAAGGCGAACTGGCGATCGACGGCAAGCCCATTGTCCTGAATGCTGCGCAAGCGCAAATCGTCACGCGCTATTTCGCCAGCGCAATGGCATTGCGCAGCGACGCGGTGAAAACCGGTGCTGCCGGCGCTGCCACTGCAGCAACGGCCATCACCAGCGTCGCCGCAGGATTGGCCTCGGGCGATACCGACTCGATCGATGCGAAAGTGAACGCAAGCGCGGCGAAAGTCGATGCCGCGGCGAACAAGATCTGCGTCGATCTGCAGATGCTGGCGAAGGCACAGGACGATCTCGCCGCCACGGTGCCGTCGTTCAAACCCTACGCGACAATTGGCCCGCGTGAGGTGGACGACTGCAAGGCCGATTGACCGCACCGACGCGGGCCGCCATTGCAGCGGCCCGCGCTTCAGCGATCACTTGATCGTGTCGGAAAGAACCTTGTAAGCATTACCGCCCTGGCTCTGCAGGCCGATCTGGCCCAGGTCCAGAGAACCGGTCAACCAGAAACGCGCTAGCTGTCCGCCAACGCGCCGTACCACCAGCGCGGCGCCTTGCCCGGTATAGAGCGTGTCGCCCTGGCGAAGATCCACGGGCTTGAGCGAATCGGCAACTTCGCGCCCATCAGCGTATTGATCCTGCAGCGACTTGCGCTCCGCGGAACCGGACGCCGGAACAGCGGCTGCCAGCGTGCCACCACTGCGCGTGCGCAAAACCGGGGTCGCGTTCACATCGATCGCACGCACTACCTTGTAGCGGCCATCGCCATTTGGGGCGAGCTCGATGCGGTCCAGATTCAAATCACCTTGCAACCAGTAAAACTGCAAGCGCGAACTGCCGCGGCGCACGACGCCGCGCAGGTCGCCATCGACGTAAACGACGTCACCGGCGAGCAATTGGCCAACCTGCAAGTCGCCCTCGGCGGGACGGCCGCCATTGAGATTCTTCAGCATGCCGTTGCGCAGGGCGACACGCTTGTCGGCTGCGGCCTTTTCCGCCGCGGCTTTTTCCTCGGCTGCCTTCGCGGCAGCGGCTTTTTCCGCCGCCAGCTTGTCCGCCGCCGCCTTTTCGGCCGCAACCTTGTCAGCCGCCGCCTTCTCTTCGGCCGCCTTTGCAGCAGCGGCCTGAGCTGCCGCGCGCGCGGCAGCCGCCTGCTCGGCAGCAGCCTTTTCCTGCGCCGCCTTTTCTTCGGCGGCCTTTTGCGCAGCAGCTTTTTCCGCCGCAGCCTTCGCCGCCGCGGCATCAGCCGATGGCGTCGCCGGTTTTGCCGGAGCGGCCTCGACCATTTTCACCAGCACGTTCTCGAAAAAGCCGTCGTTTTCCTTGATCGGCACCCCCGCGGCGCCGGCGTGCAATTTGGCCGCGACCTTGGCCTGCCAGTACGACGGCGCTGTCACTTCCAGCGATTTTCCGGCCGCCGACGCCTGCTGCGCGATGGCCGCGAGCTTGGCGTCGCCCGCGCCGGACAGGAAATCCTTGCCATTGACATCGACCTGTTGCGCCAGCGCGCCGGCGGCGAACAACAGCGCCAAGAAAGGTATAAATCTGTACATTTTCATCTCCAACACCCTGTTCAAATTGGATTGCAAGTTTGTCAGCGCGCGCCCGGAGCGCATGTGCCGTTCGGCACGTCAGCCGCCCGACGACCCACCGTGCACGCCGCCGCGGGTCAGCGCCATCGGATCGAGCAGTTTCTTCAATTCCGTCCTGGACAGACCCGTCGTCTCCAGCGCCACGTCGAGAATCGGCCGACCCTGCTTGTACGCCTGCTTGGCCGTGGCCGCACCCTTGTCGTAGCCGATCACCGCATTGAGCGCGGTGACCAGGATCGGATTCTTGTCCAACGCCTGCCGGATATTGTCCTGCCGCACCTTGAAACCGGCGATGGACTTGTCGGCGAGCAGTCGCGAGGTATTGGCCAAAATCCCGATGCTTTGAAGCAAATTCAATGCCACCACCGGCAACATCACGTTGAGCTGGAAGTTGCCGGACTGGCCGGCGATGGTGATCGTGGCGTCGTTGCCGATGACCTGCGCGCAAACCATCGCCATCGCCTCGGGAATCACCGGATTGACCTTGCCCGGCATGATCGACGAACCCGGCTGCAGCGCCGGCAATTCGATCTCGCCGATCCCGGCGAGCGGGCCGGAGTTCATCCAGCGCAGGTCGTTCGCGATCTTCATCAGCGCAACCGCCAGCGTCTTCAGTTGGCCGGACAATTCAACGGCGGCATCCTGCGAGGACATGCCCTCGAAGAAATTGCCGGCGGATTCGAACTTCACGCCGGTCATCTTCGACAATTCCTTGCAGATGGCCGGGCCGAGCTTCGCATCCGCATTGATGCCGGTGCCGACCGCGGTGCCGCCCTGCGGCAGTTTGCGCACGCGTTTGAGCGCATCGTTCAGGCGCTCGATGCCGGAAGCGATCTGCGCCGACCAGCCGGAAAGTTCCTGCCCGAACGTGACCGGCATCGCGTCCATCAGGTGCGTGCGACCGGTCTTGGCTACCTTGCTCAATTCCTTGGCGCGCTTGTCGATGGTTTTCTTCAAATGCGTCAGTGCCGGCAGCAAATGTTCGGATACGGTCAACGCCGCGCTGACGTGTACGGCGGTCGGAATCACGTCGTTCGAGGATTGGCCGTTGTTGACGTCGTCGTTCGGATGCACCTTGGTGCCGGCGCGCGCGCACAGGTGCGCGATCACCTCGTTCGCATTCATGTTGCTCGATGTGCCCGAACCGGTCTGGAACACGTCGATCGGAAACTGTGCATCGAACTCACCCGCCGCCACGCGCTCGGCCTGCTTGCGGATGGCCTTGGCCTTGTTCTTCGACAAGTGTCCGAGGTCGGCATTGGCCTGCGCCGCAGCGGACTTGATCAAGCCGAGCGCGCGGATGAATTCGCGCGGCATGGTCAATCCGGAGATCGGAAAATTGTCCACGGCGCGCTGCGTCTGCGCGCCCCACAGCGCGGCCGCCGGGACTTTCAACTCGCCCATGCTGTCGCGCTCGATGCGAAAATCGGCCATCGAAAAACTCCAAAAATCAGGTCAGGAATCGGCCGGCGATTATAACCCCTCGGTGTATCATTCGCGTTTTCCCGCCCGAGCCCGCCATGCCGTCGTCACCGCTCACCGCCCTGTCGCCGCTGGATGGCCGCTACGCCGGCAAAGTCGAGGCGCTGCGACCGATTTTCAGCGAAGCCGGATTGATGAAGCGCCGCGTGCTCGTCGAGGTGCGCTGGCTGCTGGTGCTGGCGCAGGAGCCATCCATCGCAGAAGTGGCCGATTTCCCGGCAAACACACGGCAATTCCTGCTGACGCTGGCCGACGGCTTTTCGTCGCAGGATGCGCAACGCATAAAGGACATCGAGGCGACCACCAACCACGACGTCAAGGCGGTCGAATATTTCATCAAGGAGAAGATCGGCGACCACGTCGATCTGGCGAAAGCCAAAGAATTCGTCCATTTCGCCTGCACTTCCGAGGACATCAACAACCTCGCCTACGCGTTGATGCTGCGCGACGCGCGCGATGGCGTGCTGCTGCCGACGCTCGACAAACTCGATCACACGCTGCGCCAGATGGCACACGCGCTGGCCGGACAGGCGATGCTGTCGCGCACACACGGGCAGACCGCGTCGCCGACGACTCTGGGCAAGGAAATCGCTAATGTCGTCGCGCGACTCGAACGCCAGCGCAAGCAGATCGCAATGGTGGATCTGGCCGGCAAGATCAATGGCGCGGTCGGCAATTACAACGCGCATGTCGTGGCCTATCCAGAAGTCGATTGGCCGGCATTGTCCAGGCGCTTCGTCGAATCGCTCGGGCTCGCGTGGAATCCCTACACGACGCAGATCGAACCGCACGATTGCATCGCGGAACTGTCCGACGCGATGCGTCGCGCCAACACCATCCTGATCGACTTTGCGCGCGATGTCTGGGGTTATGTTTCGCTCGGCTATTTCAAGCAGGCGCTCAAACCCGGCGAAGTCGGATCGAGCACGATGCCGCACAAGGTCAATCCCATCGACTTCGAAAACGCCGAGGGCAACCTCGGCATTGCCAATTCTCTACTTGTACACTTTGCGGAAAAGTTGCCGATCAGCCGCTGGCAGCGCGACCTTACCGACTCCACCGTGCTGCGCGCGCTCGGCACCGCGTTCGGCCACACCCAGATCGCGCTCGACTCGCTGCTGCGCGGACTGGCCAAGCTCAACCCGAATCCCGAACGCATCGCCGCGGACCTCGACGCAAGCTGGGAAGTCCTCGCCGAAGCCGTGCAGACCGTGATGCGCCGCTACGGACTGCCCGAACCCTACGAACAACTCAAAGCGCTCACTCGTGGACAAGGCATCACCCGCGAATCGATGCGCGCGTTCATCGAATTGCTAGCGCTGCCGGCGGATGCGAAGAAACGTTTGCTGGCGTTGACGCCGGGGAC
>JAFEEK010000080.1 GCA_018241165.1 Pseudomonadota bacterium | reverse complement strand
TTGCACCTGGTTCAGGTGATCCGTCGCGGCCTGGTGCTTTTCGCGATGCGCTTCGATCTGCGCCTCGACCTGGCGCTGCTCGGCGACGCAGCCTTCGATCGCGATGTCGGCCTGGGCGAGCGCGTGATGGTGTTCGTCGATCTCGCCGGCGATGGCGCGGTAATGCACGCCGCGCAATTCCGATTCACGCTGGCCATGCTCGGCCTTGAGTTCCTGCCAGCGCGCAGCGGCCTTGGCCTGACGATTCAAATGATCGAGCTGCTTGTCGACTTCCTCGCGCACGTCGTTCAAACGTTCGAGGTTCTCGCGCGTGGCCTTGATGCGGCTCTCGGTTTCCTTGCGCCGTTCCTTGTACTTGGAAATGCCGGCGGCTTCTTCCAGATGCCCGCGCAATTCGTCCGGATGCGCGGAGATGATCTCCGAGATCATGCCCTGCTCGATGATCGAATAGCTGCGCGCGCCCAGGCCCGTGCCGAGGAACAGGTCGGTGATGTCGCGGCGGCGGCAGCGCGCACCGTTGAGGAAATACTGCGACTGGCCATCGCGGCTGGCCTGGCGCCTGACCGAGATTTCGTTGTACTTGGCGAACTCACCGACGACGAGGCCATCGGAATTGTCGAAGATCAGCTCCACCGACGCGGTGCCCACCGGCTTGCGCCCGGTCGATCCGGAAAAGATCACGTCGGCAAGCGAATCGCCACGAAGTCGCGTCGGCGCGCTCTCGCCCATCACCCAGCGGATCGCATCGATGATGTTGGATTTGCCGCAGCCGTTCGGACCGACCACGCCGGTCATGTTGGTCGGCAGGTGCAGCACGGTCGGATCGACGAAGGATTTGAATCCGGACAGTTTGATCGTGGTCAGGCGCATTGGCTGGGTTCTACAAAGCGTTGTCGGGCGCGCGAGCTTGCGCTAAGGTGCGCGGCCGCTGCATGCAATTCCATCAGGAAATCCGGCCATGTCGACCGTCCCGAGCAAAACCCTCGAAACGTTTGCGAATCCACAACCGGATCGCGATTATACCATCCGCATGCGCATTCCCGAGTTCACCTGCCTGTGCCCGAAAACCGGCCAGCCGGACTTCGCCACCCTGCAGCTGGAATACGTGCCGGACAAGACCTGCGTCGAGCTCAAGTCGCTCAAACTTTATGTGTGGAGTTTCCGCAATGAGGGTGCATTCCACGAAGCCGTGACCAATCGCATCCTCGGCGACCTGGTGCGCGCGACCAAGCCGCGCTTCATGCGCCTGTCCGCCGAATTCGGCGTGCGCGGCGGCATCTACACGACGGTTGTGGCCGAGCACCGCGCACGCAACTGGAAGCCGGCAGCGCCAGTCGCGCTGCCCTGAGGTTCAGTTCGAAGCCGGCTTTTCGGCCGCCACAGGCTTGGCGGCAGCCGGCGCAACGCCCGGCGGATAGTCGATTCGGGCCTGCTCGCGCAGCTTGTCCAGCCGTTCGCGGCCAATCTTGATCTGCAGGCTGCGGCGAATGCCTTCCTTGACCTGATCGAATGCCGGCGGCGAATAGGGGTTGGCGATATCGCGGTGGATGACATGCCAGCCGAATTCGGTCTTGACCGGGACCTTGGTGGTTTCGCCATTGCCCAGACCGGCAAGCGTCTTGGCCAGGTCCGGCGGCAGTTGATCCGGCAGCACGCGCGAAAACGCGCGCGCCTGCTTGGCCTTGCCGCGCCACTTGTCGAAGACCTTCGCAAACGGCATGCCGGAAACGATGTCGTCCTCGGCCTTGAGCGCGTCGTCTTCGTCAGTGAACAAAAGCTGGCTGAAATCGTAGGCGATCTTGCCGGAGCGCGCGACCTGGTTGTCGTATTCGGCCTTGAGCATGGTGTCGTTGATCGGCGTGCGCTGCTGGAACTGCACCAGCGCCGCATCCGCAACGCCTTGCAGTCGCGCCGCTTCCACGCGCGACTGGTACGCCGGATCGGACGCCAGGTTTTCCTTCTGCGCCGCTTGCGCCAGCAGGACGAGGTCCGTGGTCAGCGTCAATGCCTGCTCGCGCTGCTTGGGCTGCTTCACGTCGAGGCGATGCGCCTCGGCGACGGCATCGACCAGGCTCGCCGGAATCGGAGTCCCGTTCACCGTCTCGGCCAGGGGCGCGCCGTCCGGCAACTGCACGATGCGGTTGTCGGATCCGTGCGAGGAGCAGCCGGCAATGGCTACAAGAAACAGTGGCAGGAATTTGCGCATGGGCAGAAGCTCAGTGGGTTTCGTCAGGAGCGCGCGCCTCGATGGCGAGCGCGTGAATGTCGGTCTGGAGCATATCCGCCAACGCCGCGTTTATCCGGCGATGACGCGCGAGCAAAGGCTGCCCGGCAAACTCGGAGGCAACGATGCGCACGTGGAAATGCCCGCGCCCGTCGCGCGCGCCGGCGTGACCGGCGTGCAGGTGACTCTGGTCTTCGATTTCCAACGCCAAGGGCGCGAAAACGCGGGTCAGGATTTCGCGCATGCGCGCGACACGATCGCTCACGGCAACACCTTGCGGAACGGGCGCACGTCTACTTTCGCGTAGACGCCTGCTGCGCGGTAGGGATCGGCATCGGCCCATTCCTGCGCGGCTGTGACGTCGGGGAATTCAGCGACGATCAGGCTACCGGTATATCCCGCCGGGCCCGGATCCTGCGCGTCGATGGCCGGGAATGGTCCGGCCAGCAACAAACGGCCTTCGTCGCGAAGTGCATGCAAGCGCGCCAGATGCGCCGGTCGCGCCGTTTGGCGTGCCGCCAGGCTATCGGGTTTGTCCAGTGCGTAGATCGCGTACCACATCGAAGCGACTCGGGCGGATGAATCGCCAAGTTTAGCGGAAGGCATGCACCGGCGTCTTTGAACGTGGCGAAAAACAGTGCTGCATGGTAGCGTTTCCGCCATGCTTGAGACTCTCACCGTCAAGGATTTTGCCATCGTCGGCGAAGCCGAAATCGGCTTCGCCGGCGGCATGACTGCCGTCACCGGCGAGACCGGTGCGGGCAAGTCCCTGCTCGTGGATGCCTTGCTGTTGCTGTCCGGCCAGCGCGCCGATTCCGCAGTCGTCCGCCACGGCTGCGAGCGCGCGGAACTTGCGGCATCGTTCTCGCTCGCCGCGGCACCCGCCACGCGCGCATGGCTCAAGGCCGAGGATTTCGACGACGGCGACCTGTGCCAACTGCGGCGGGTGATTCGCGCGGAGGGAACCTCGCGTGCGTGGATCAATGGCCGTCCGGCCACGCTGACCCAACTGCAGGCGCTGGCGGCGACATTGATCGAAATCCACGGCCAGCACGAGCATCAGGCCTTGCTCGACCGCGCGC
>JAFEEK010000007.1 GCA_018241165.1 Pseudomonadota bacterium | reverse complement strand
GCTGGTGTCCGACAGCCACAGCATGTGCGTGTCGGTGTAGGCGGCCAGGCTCGAATTGGCGAAACCGAGCGAGTTCGGCCAGGCGTGTTCGCGATTGTAGGTCAGGCCGCTGCCGGTTCCGGCGCGATCGCTGACCGCCGTGTAGGAATGATTGCGGTACACGTCGATGATCTTGCCGGGATTGTTCGGGTCGGCCTGGGCGATTTCGAGAATCGTCCAGACGTTCTGTGCGCCGCCGCTGTACGGATAGATCGTGTGGCCCTTGATTGTGGCGTGCAGCGAGCAGCGCAGTTGATCGGCGCTGCTGGTGTTGACGTTGCTGTAGTAGCCGCTGAGCGTGCCGGAGGCGACGGTGAAGCTCGCGGTGTAGTCGGCCGGCAGCGCGATGTTGTCCGCGTCGTGCACGCCGGCGGCGGCGATCGTGAACACGCAGCTCTTGCCGGCGGGCAGCACGGTGAACGGCGTCAGTGTGCGCGTCGCGCCCGTGCCGGTTTCATCGAGCGGGATCGGCGTCGAATCGCAGCTCAGCGCGAACGCGCTCGATGTCGTCACCGACTCGCTGAAAGTCACCCGGATGTCGCTGGCGATCGGCACGTTGACGGCGCCATTCGCCGGCTGCGTGGAAACCACGGTCGGCGGTTGCGCCACCGGATTGAGCGTGCTGAATTGCACCGTGTAATCGCTCGCCGGATGATCGGGCGTGCCGTCGTTGTCGACGACGCCGGCGGCGAGAATCGTCCAAGTGCAGGTTTCGTTCGCGGCGAACGCGGGCGCGGGCGTCAGCGTGTATGCGCTGGGTCCGCCGGTCACGACGGCTGTATGCGTGCCGGATGTCGTGCACTGGATCGTGAACCACGGATCGCTGACCGTGACCGCTTCGCTGAAACTCACCGCCAGCGTTGCCGACAGCGCAACATTGCTCGCGGTATTCGCCGGTACGGTCGCGGCGACGAACGGCGCCACATCCACCGGCGGCGTGCCGTCGACGGCGAAGCTGACGTCGTCGATGGCGAGTCCGTCGTCGTTGCCGGATACATCAAGATCGACCCAGCGCACCCAGATCGTGGCCGATGGCGCCAGGTTCAGGCCGGCGATCGACGCGGAAATCGCGGTTCGGTTCGCGCTCGCATTGCCGTCGAGCGCGCTGGCGGTGGCCGCCGTGTTCGGCGAGATGAAGTCCAGCGCGTTGACGTCGACCCAGGTCGCTGCGGTGTCGGTCAGCGATGTCGCATTCGTGCTGTACTGGAAGTCGAGCCGGTCGGGGCTGCCGCTGCCACCGACGCGCCACTGCTCGCCCGTGTAGGCGACCGCAATCGTGGTCAGCGTGTTGCTGGTGTCGTTGCGCAGGCGCGCGCCGATGGTCGAGGCCAGCTTGCCCGATTGCAGCGTACCGAGCGCGCGGTCGCTGCTGCCGGTGCTGCCGAAGCTGTAGGTGTCGCCGGTATTGGAAGTACCGTCGCCAGCGGTATATGTGGCATTCGCGTTCTGCTTGGATTCGGCGAAATACCAGCCGCCCGGCAGCGTGCTGCCGGTGCCGGTTGCCGGCAGG
This sequence comes from Pseudomonadota bacterium, assembly GCA_018241165.1. GTDB lineage: Bacteria > Pseudomonadota > Gammaproteobacteria > Xanthomonadales > Rhodanobacteraceae > Rudaea. The sequence continues at coordinate 4,233 of JAFEEK010000007.1, read as the reverse complement.
CTGTCGAAGGTCTGCACCGGCGGCGCGCCGCCGACGAGCGAGACATCCTGCGCGAACGCCGCCGGCGCGAAGAAAGCAAAAAAGAATACGAGCGCGGCACGCGCCGCGATGGATTGGATATGCATGGGCTCCCCAGCCTGAACGTCCGCGGATTGCGCGGCTACGTGTCAATGTATGCCGGACTCGTGCTCAATGCAAATCGACGCGGGGTGACTCATTCACGAAAATTCCGGGTAATTCTTCGCCAACCATTCCTTGACATCGCCTAGCAATGCTCTGGCAGCGGCAACGGCTTCGCGGGCGTCGCTCGGCTCGACGTCTTCGCCGGAGTAGTCCACGACATTGCGTTTGTGGCGGATCGTATCCAGCACGCGCATGCGCGCGGGTTCGAGACCGACAGTGTGGACGAGGCTCTGTACCATTGTCATGTGATGGCCACTTTCGCTTTTGCTCGGACGGTATCCGTTCGCGAACAGCGCCGACTGTGCGGCTTCCATGATTGCGGTGTAGGCCAAAGCCAGGCGGCTGGCATTCGAAATTGCGGTGTTTCCCGCATCCTTCAGGCTGCGCGCCGAGCCGGTCAGCAGTTTCCGGATTTCCTCGGTCGTGGCGGCATGTGGCTGCAAACGGCCAATGCGCGCCAGGTTTTCAAGCGTCATTGGCAGCCCCAATCAGCATGATGCGCGGTCCGTTCATGACGCGTGAAATGAAGCCCGGGTCCTTCGCGCGCGCGCGAAATTCCCTCGCCGTCAGCACGATCGGATTTACTTCGCGCCCCAGACGCGCATGCAGCGGATACACCGCTTCGACCACGTCCGCGAATGTCGCGTCGCCGACCACCATCAAGTCCACGTCGCTGCGCGGACCCGCCTCGCCACGCGCGATCGAGCCGAACACGAACGCCTGCTCGATCCGCGCCGCAAGCGGTGCGAGAGCTTCGCGCAGGGGTTCCGCAAGACTGACGGTTTTCTGCATGATCGCGACCAGCTCGGCGTGGATCGGCGCGGCAGGGTTGGCCTGATAACGCTTCTGGTTGCCGATCGGGCGTACCGTCAACAAGCCGCTGGCAGTGAGCTTGGCCAGTTCGCGCTGCACCGCGCCGGAGCCTGCGCCGGTGGATGCGATCAGTTCACTGACGCTGAAACTGCGCTGCGGATTGCCATACAAAGCGCCCAGGACGCGTTGCTGGGTGGTGGTGAACAGCGCATCGGCGAGGCTGGTTGCAACCGCGTTAGCGTGCGCTTTGTAACTCGCGGGCGCTTCCCGTACAGCATGCGATGGCCGTACAGGCGATTGCTTTTTGAGTTTGCCCATGCTGGGTATGATAATGCCCGTTTTGGGCATCTGCAAATTTGCTGGATTCCCGGACTTACCTCGATTCCGCGCAGCCGTTGGCATGCCGCAAGTCTGTATAATTCGCCCTCCCACGCGGTGGAAGAAGCGGCGCAGCCGCTGCCGAAGGCGCAACGCCCGTAATCGCTCAGGCCCGATACCGCCGCGCGGAAAAACTCTGGAGAGAGCGGTTGACGCCGCCGCCGAAGGGGCAACAAGCGTGAGCTTGGAAACTCTCAGGCAAAAGGACAGAGGGGCGCGTGGAACGCGAACTGCGTTTCAGATCGTCATTCCCGCGCAAGCGGGAATCCAGGGTCTTGGCTTGCAAAGGCGCTGGATCCCGGCTTTCGCCGGGATGACGGAAGTTTTCCGACGTTTTCCGCCCCGGAGTTCCACCATGACCCAGAATGCACCTTCGCTGCGCGACCTCGAGCAGCACGACGCCTTCATCGCCCGCCATATCGGTCCGGATGATGCGGAAATCGCGTCGATGCTGGAAACGGTCGGCTACGACTCACTCGACGCACTGGTCGACGCCATCGTACCGGCCGGCATCCGGCAGAAAAATCCGCTCGCGCTGGCGCCGGCAATGACCGAAACCGATGCGCTGGCGAAAATCCGCGCGATCGCGGACAAGAACACGGTGTTTCGTTCGTTCATCGGCCAGGGCTACTACGGCACGCACACGCCGAACGTCATCCTGCGCAACATCCTGGAAAACCCGGCGTGGTACACGGCGTACACGCCGTACCAGGCCGAGATTTCACAAGGCCGCATGGAAGCGCTGATCAATTTCCAGACCATGGTTGCCGACCTGACCGGCATGGAAATCGCCAACGCTTCGATGCTGGACGAAGCCACCGCAGCCGCCGAGGCGATGACGCTCGCCAAGCGTTCGGCCAAGGCAAAAGGCAACGTCATCGTGACGTTCGGCGATACGCATCCGCAAACGCTCGAGGTCATGCGCACGCGCGCCGAGCCGTTGGGCCTGACGATCAAGCAGGCCGATGCCGCCGAGGCGTGGGACGCGGCGATCGCGGCGGACGATTACTTTGCGGTGCTGATCCAGTATCCGGCCTCGAGCGGCTGGTTGATGGATTGGAGCGAGGAAGTCGCGAAAATCCACGCCAAGGGCGCCCTCGCGATTTTTGCCACCGATTTGCTCGCGCTGACCTTGCTCAAGTCGCCGGGCGAGATGGGCGCGGACATCGTCGTCGGCAACTCGCAGCGTTTCGGCGTGCCGTTCGGCTTCGGCGGCCCGCACGCGGCGTTCATGGCCTGTCGCGATGCCTACAAGCGCTCGCTGCCGGGACGCCTGATCGGCGTGTCGGTGGATGCGCATGGCGACAAGGCGTATCGCCTGACTTTGCAGACGCGCGAGCAACACATCCGCCGCGAAAAGGCGACCAGCAACATCTGCACCGCGCAGGTGCTGCTCGCGGTGATGGCGTCGATGTACGCCGTCTACCACGGTCCGGACGGCTTGACCCGCATCGCCACGCGCGTCGCGCGCCTGACCGCGATTCTTCGCGCCGGTTTGCAGCAATTGGGATTCACGGCAACCCATCACGCCAGCGCGTTCGACACGATCAGTCTGAAGACGAACGAGCGCACCGACGCGATCATGGCGCGCGCGGTGGCCATGGGCGCGAATTTGCGCAAGGCTTGGGACGAATACATCTGCATCGCGCTGGATGAAACCACCACGCGCGCCGACATCGAACTGCTGTGGCGCATCTTCGGCGGCGATGGCGCGAAATTGCCGGACATCGACGCGCTGGATGCATCCGCGCCATCGCTGATCCCGCAGGAACTGCTGCGCACCTCGAAGTTCCTCACGCATCCGGTGTTCAATACGCACCACAGCGAACACGAGATGCTGCGCTACATGCGCATGCTTTCCGACAAGGATCTGGCGATGGATCGCACCATGATCCCGCTCGGTTCGTGCACGATGAAATTGAACGCGACCGCCGAGATGATTCCGGTGACCTGGCCGCAGTTCGCCAACATCCATCCGCTCGCGCCCGCCGCGCAATGGCATGGTTATCGCGAACTGATCGACGGCCTCGAAGCGATGCTGGTCGCGATCACCGGCTATGACGCGGTGAGTTTGCAACCCAACGCCGGTGCGCAGGGCGAATACGCCGGCCTGCTCGCAATCCGTGCGTATCACCGCGCCAATGGTCGGGCGCAACGCGACGTGTGCCTGATTCCCGAATCCGCGCACGGCACGAATCCGGCCTCTGCGCAGATGTGCGGCATGAGCGTCGTGGTGACGAAATGCGACGCGAACGGCAACGTCGATGTCGCCGACATCCGCGCCAAGGCCGAGAAACATTCCGATCGCCTCGCCGCGATCATGTTGACGTATCCGTCCACGCACGGCGTGTTCGAGGAAGACGTCGTGGAAATCTGCAATATCGTGCACCAGCACGGCGGGCAGGTTTACACCGACGGCGCCAATCTCAACGCGTTGTGCGGCGTCGCGCGGCCCGGCCGCTGGGGCTCGGACGTCTCGCACCTGAACCTGCACAAGACCTTTTGCATCCCGCACGGCGGCGGCGGCCCCGGCGTAGGACCGTGCGCGGTCAAGTCGCATCTGGCGCCGTATCTGCCCAAAAGTTTTTCCCTTCCCCCGCTTGCGGGGGAAGGTGCCCGAAGGGCGGAAGGGGGCGATATGAGCGAACGCCACGGTGGCTTGGTGAGCGCGGCGACTTTCGGATCAGCGTCGATCCTGCCGATCTCGTGGATGTACATCACCCTGATGGGCCGCGAAGGCATCCTGAAAGCCACGCAGGCCGCGTTGCTCAATGCGAACTATTTGTCCAGACGCCTCGCGCCGCACTATCCCACGTTGTACACCGCGCGCAACGGACTCGTCGCGCACGAGTGCATCCT
>JAFEEK010000079.1 GCA_018241165.1 Pseudomonadota bacterium | reverse complement strand
GGGCGCCGCGATCCTGGTGCATCCCTGGGACATGATGGGCCGCGAATCCATGCCCAAATACTGGCTGCCGTGGCTGGTCGGCATGCCCGCCGAGCAATCGCGCGCCGCATGCTGCCTGATCTTCGGCGGCGTGCTCGAGCGCCTGCCGAAACTGCGCGTCGCCTTCGCCCACGGCGGCGGATCGTTTCCGTACACGATCGGCCGCATCGAGCACGGTTTCCGCATGCGCCCGGATCTGGTCGCCACCGACAACGCGCGCAATCCGCGCGAATACCTGCAGCGCGTGTTCTTCGACTGCTGCGTGCACGACGACCGCGCGCTGCGTTATCTGCTCGATGTCGCCGGCGCCGATCGCGTCATGCTCGGCACCGATTACCCTTTCCCGCTCGGCGAACAGGAACCCGGCGCCGGTATCGCCGCGCTTGGCCTGCCGCCTGCCGAACAGCAGCGCATCTACCACGGTGCGGCACTGGAATGGCTCGGCCTGCCGGCATCGCGTTTCGATTGAATCCACTGGAGACGAACATGCGTCCATTCGCACTCGCAATCCTTACGGCCGCGCTCGCGTCCACCGCATCGGCACAGTCGCCGGGCGCGTATTCGCTGGACCAGGGTTTCATCAAGTTCAATGCGCCGCCGGCGTGGCCGGTGATCATGCAAAAGACCGAGGGCGACCCGCAATTCGTCGCGTTCCAGGTCAAGGATCCCGCCGACGCCGATTCTGGCGAGGCCACGCGCGTGACCGTGGAAACGCGCCTGCTCAACGATTCGAGCAATTTCCAGCCACTGGTCAATCGCGACGTCGACAAGGCCAAGCAGATGCCGGGTTACGAACAGCAGGCCGAAGGCGTGGACGCGACCACGCTGCGCTACTTCGCGAACAGCGGCAAGACGAAATACGAATACCGCGAAACCTGGTACCTCAACGGCCATCTGCTCGTGCACGTGCGCTGCGCGCGACCGATGCTGGACAAGACATCTGCGCAATGGATCACCGATTACAACGCGGGCTGCGCGCAGATCATGACGTCGATCAAGCCACACTAGGAACCTTCGCCCAACCTGCTGCGCTCGGCGGGCTTGCGCGCCGGCGGTGCTCGAAATCCTCATTTACACAACAGTAAACTCCGGTTTCTGCGCTCCGGCGTCCCGCAATCCGCCGTCGCTCGCGACGGTTAGCCGAAGGTCCCTCGATCCATGAAGACTGAAGACAATTTGAAGTCTCTCGAAGCCGACGCTCTCGCCCGCGACGCCGCCGATGCGCTGGCGTCGTTCCGCAGCGAATTCCATATCCCGCCGCACGGCGATGGCGAGCAGGTCTACTTGTGCGGCAACTCGCTCGGCCTGCAGCCGCGCGCCACGCGCCAGGCCTTGATCGACGAGCTCGACGACTGGCGCGATCTCGCCGTCGAGGCGCATTTCCGCGGCAAGCATCCGTGGATGCCCTACCACAACGAAGTGCGCGAGCACCTCGCCGAAGTCGTCGGCGCGCAGCCAGCCGAAGTCGTGGCGATGAATTCGCTCACCGTCAACCTGCATTTGATGATGGCGAGTTTCTATCGCCCGACGCGCGAACGCAATGCGATACTGATCGAGAAGAATCCGTTTCCGTCGGATCGCTATGCGATCGAATCGCAGATCCGCTTCCACGGGTTCGATCCGGCCACGGCGCTGATCGAACTCGATGCCGACGAGCCAAACGGCACGATATCCGACGCCGCCATCGAACGCGCCATCGGCGAACACGGCGCGCGTATCGCGCTGGTACTGCTGCCGGGCGTGCAATACCGCACCGGCCAGGTGTTCGACCTCAAAGCCATCACCCAGCTCGCGCACGCCAAGGGCTGCGTTGTCGGCTTCGACCTCGCACATTCCGCCGGCAACGTGCCGGTAAACCTGCACGACAGCGGTTGCGATTTCGCCGTGTGGTGCAGCTACAAATACCTCAATTCCGGCCCCGGTGCCGTGGCCGGCTGCTTCGTGCACGAACGCCACGCGCGCACCGATCGGCCACGCTTTGCCGGCTGGTGGGGGCACGACCAGTCCACGCGCTTCAAGATGGGTCCCGACTTCTTGCCGACTCCCGGCGCCGACGGCTGGCAATTGTCGAATCCGCCGATCCTCGCGCTCGCCCCGCTGCGCGTATCGCTGGAAATTTTCCACCGCGCGGGAATGAGTCGCCTGCGCGAGAAATCCATCGCCCTGACCGGCTATCTCGAAGCGCTGATTCGCATGCACCTATCCGACATGATCGACATCGCCACGCCGCGCGAGCCCCAACGTCGCGGCTGCCAGCTATCGCTGCGTGTCAAGGCCGGACGCGATGCCGGCCGCGCCCTGTTCGATTACCTGGGCGAGCGCGGCATCGTCGGCGACTGGCGCGAACCGGACACCATCCGCATCGCGCCGACGCCGCTGTACAACGGCCACATCGACTGCCTGCGCCTTGTTCAGGCGACGCGGGACTGGGCCGTCCACGCAAAATCCTGATCGCTCTGCCGAACCACATCACAGGGACTTGCGTCTAATTATTGTACTTGTTAGTATTGCGATAGTTGAATCCTGAACTATCGCCGTGACCGACCTTCCCGCCTGCCCCGGTTTTGCCGTGATCGAAGCCAGCATCGGCCGCGTCGCCGAACGCCTGCGCGGTGCGCCGGTGCGCGACATCGTGTTGCTGCGCCTGATCAAGCATCTGTCCACCCAGTTCGGCGCGCACCTGAATCGCATGGTGCGCCCGGCCGGACTCAACGAAGTCAGTTTTCGCACCATGATGATGCTGTTCGCGAATGCCGAAACCGGCATGCACGCGTCCCAGCTCAGCGAAGCGGCGGGCGAAACCCGCGCCAACATGACGCGCATCTGCGACGAACTCGCGCGCAAAGGCCTGCTGCGCCGTCGCGCGGGCACGTCGGATCGCCGCCGCGTCGTGCTGGAAATCACGCGCAAGGGATCGAACCTGATCGAGCGCCTGCTGCCGAAAATGTGGTCGGAACTGGACCTGGGCATGCGCGCGTTGAGCGCGAAGGAAAAGCTCGACCTGGAACGCCTGCTCAAGAAACTCGCCGCCGCGATCGACGCCAAGGGACAACCCGCATGAACCGTTTTACCGTTTGGCCGCTGACCGCGGCCATGACGCTGCTCGCCGGCTGCGCGATCCCTCCGCGTCTGGCACACCCGGACATGTCCGCCGCCGCGCCGCTGGCCGGCGTGCCCGCAAGCACCGACGCCGCGTGGCCGGGCGCGACCTGGTGGCAGCGCTACCACGACGAGCAGTTGAACGATCTGGAAGCGCGCGCACTGCAGACCGCGCCGACGCTGGCCGTGGCGCGCGCACGCTTCGATCTGGCCGCGCGCAGCGTGGACGTCGCCCGCGCCGACGGCGGCGCCAGCGTCAACGGCAGCGCGCAGGTACAACGCGAGCGTCTGAGCGAGAACGGGATCATCCCGAGCAAGTTCCTCGGCTTCAACTGGTACGGCCAGGGCGACCTCGGCGCTTCGTTCAACTACGACTTCGATTTCTGGGGCGCCCACGGCGCGGCGATCTCCGCCGCCACCGATCGCACCCGCGCCGCCGCCGCCGAACGCGATGCGGCCGCGTCCATGCTCACCGCTGCAGTGGCGGACGCGTACTTCGGCTGGCAGGCCGACCAGGCTCGCCTCGACATCGCGCGTTTCCTGTTCGACAACGCGCAAAAAGGCCAGCGCATCGCTGCCGCGCGCGTGAAGCAGGACATCGATTCGCCCGACAACCTGCACCAGGCGGACATCGTCGTCGCCGCGACGCGCGAGCAGGTCGTCGGACTCGAAGGCGCGGTCGCGATCCGTCACGCCGCGCTCGCGGCCCTGATTGGAATCGCACCGGAACAGTTGGGCGATCTCAAGATCGTGCCCCTGCCCGCCGCCGCATCCGGGCTTCCCGCGAATGCGGGACTCGATCTGATCGCGCGCCGTCCCGACGTCGCCGCCAGCCGCTGGCGCGTCGAAGCCGCGTTGAAGGACAGCGACGTCGCGCGCGCCGCGTTCTATCCCGACATCAGCGTTTCGGCGATGGCCGGTTTGTCGTCGATCGATCTGGGCAAGATTCTGTCGCCCGGATCGGCGGTGTTTGCCGCCGGCCCGGCCCTGCATCTGCCGATCTTTGAAGGTGGCCGACTACACGCGCGCTTTGGCGTGTCGCAAGCCGCGCTCGCCGCCGCGGTGGCCGACTATCGCAATACCGTGAACGACGCCGCGCGCGACGTGTCTACGCAAGCGCTCACGCTGCGCCAGACGCTCGATCGCGCGCAGGCGCAGTCGGCCCAACTGGATGCCGCGGAAAAATTGTTCGACACCGCACGCAACCGCATGGATCGCGGCCTGATCGATGCGCGGCCGGTCATCGTTGCCGGCGCGAACCTGGCCACGCTCCAGGACACGCAAATCCAGTTGCACAGCACCGCGCTGGCGGCGGAAATCGCCCTCACACGTGCGCTCGGCGGCGGCTTCCATGCCGATCCGACTTCATCCAAATCTACTTCCGGAGCTTCATCGCCATGAGCGACTCCCCGATCGCAACCAATGCAAACGGCAACGGCAAGCGCCGCCGCCTGCTGCTGACCATCGCCGCCGTGTTCGTCGTCGCCGG
>JAFEEK010000078.1 GCA_018241165.1 Pseudomonadota bacterium | reverse complement strand
ACCAGGCTGAGCTACACCCCGACACGGAAAGCAAAACGAGCCGCGCATTCTAGCGGTGCAGCCGCACTCGTGCAAGACGAAAACGCCCGGCACCGCCGGGCGTTTTTTGTCTTCGCGGCTGCGCAACGCTTACTTGCTGCATTCCTTGCCATGCGAGGCGTGATTGCCGGCCGACTTGGCCGCCGCTTCGCTCATGTACGAGCCTTCCTTGGTCTTGCCGTACCACTCGTCGCCCTGGCAGTGATAGACCTTGGAGCCGGCATTGACCCACACCAGGCCTGGTCCGCCACCGGGTTTCTGCGCGATCTGCGAAGCCGGTGTCGGCGGCGTGTGCTTGGACGAAGCGGCCTTTGGCGACGGAGCGGGCGCCGCAACCGGAGATGCCGCCGGTGCGGGCGCAGCCGCAGGCGCAGCGGCGGCTGGGGCGGCAGCTTCCGCGGCCTCGGCTTTCTTCGACTTCTTCGATTTCTTCGACGTCTTGGCCGGCTCGGCCGATGCGTCGTTGGCAGCCGCCGCGGACGAACCCGCTGCGGTCGAATCGCCATTGATCCATTCCTTCACGCCCTTGTGGCCGCGGCAGGCGCCCTTGTGCGTGGTGCCGGTGTAATACGTGCCGTCCTTGCAAGCCGCCGTGGCGCCAGCCGGCGCCTGGGCGTACGCACCCGCGGTCAACAGCATGCCAAGACCCAGGGCGGCCGATACAAGCAATGTCTTCATCGCAGTCTCCATTTGATGGGGGAATCCTCTGGCGCAAACGAATGTGCGCGCGGAAGAGAATCCGCGCAAGATCATCGACTGTCAATCGTTTGCGGCGGATCCAGGAATCCCGTTCAGCGGTTTTCGCACTCTTGTTCAGCTTCGGGCGATGACCTGCCAGCCATGGCGGTCGAAAACCCACAGCCCCGGCGACGGCCGCGCCAGTTTCACGAAACCCAGGCGCCAGCCCGCGGCGCCGGATTCGAGCGTCACCGACACCCGATTGCCGGCATGTTCGATATGCGCCGCGCCGGCCGATTTTCCCTGCATCGCATCGAAAACCTGCAAGTGGGCAGCGCCGGATTTCCAGCGCGCCAGCAAGCGGCGCGAAGGCTCGCCGCCATCCATGACGATGAACAGGCTCAAACCGCGTTGCGCCTGTCGCGCATCCAATTCCACGCGCAGGCGACCGCGGTCATCGGCCTGAGCGCGCAGCGGATTGCGCAGGCTCGGGCTTGAGGCAGCGGTTTCCTGAAAAGCCTCACTCGCGCCCGCATGGCGCAGGAAACGCTTGCTGCTCAGTCGCATCTGGGTGGCGTGGGCAAGAATCGCGGTGCGTTTGATTTCCTGCATTTCCGGCGTCAATTCGCACTGCACTGCGGCATCGGCGCCGCCACCATGCACGGCGAATTCCAGCAAGATAGGATGCTGCGCGTCGGCACCATCCAGCGCCAGTCGCACGAGCAGGTTGGCGGCGCTGTGATCCGGGTGGAGATCGGCCATGGACGGCAGCACGATCCAATTCGGCGCGAAAGCGGCGATCGATGCGCGCAAATCGGACAATACCGCCGCATCCGCACGCATCAGCAAATCGGTCAGGCCAAGGTCCGGGAGGCCGAGAAATCGTTCCGCTTCGTCGCCCAGACCAAGCACACGCATGGCATTGCGCGCTTCTTCGCGCCGGCGCGCGCCCCAGCGTGCGCGTGCGACGGCATCGATGCGCCAGCGCTTCTCGATCCAGCGCTGCGGCCAGACATTGGCGTCGCCATCGGTCAGCACGATCACGCGCACGCCCGCACCGGCGGCCAGTGCCGACTGGATCAGCCCGCCCGTGGCGATGGACTCGTCGTCCGGATGCGGCGCGACGACCAGGACCCGGTCCGTCGGCTGAAACTTCAGGATTTCGCGCACGGACCGGTTACGGTGTGATTGGCGACAGGCATGCGGCAACGATATGCCGCCACGCGCATGCTGCGCAACCCGCGCGACTCGTTAAGCGTGGTTTAACCCCCACGCAGGATTTGTCGGGTAAGGTGCGCGCCATCGCCAACACCGTCCATTCCCGCCGGCGAGCGGCCCAAGCCCGAGTTCAGCCACCATGCATAGCCAAATCCTGCCGGCAGTGCAGCCGGCAGCCGATTACCACGAGCAGCCCGGCGATACGTTCTATCGTGTTGCGATCCTGGTCGGTTTCGTCGTCGTCATCGCCGCGACCTGGCATTTGCGCGCGTTCCATGGCCTGATCCACTCCGCGCACCAGTACGGCTGGCTGGGTTACGTCGCGCGCCCGAGCCTGCTCTGGGCCGGCATGGGTTTGCTGATGCTGCTGTATCGCACCTTGCTGTGGTTTCGCTACCGCACGCCGCCGGTGGCCACGATGGAGGATGCGCCCTCGCTGACCGTGATCATTCCCGCATTCAACGAAGGCGAGATGGTCGCACGCACGATCGAGTCGGTCGCCGGCGCGCGCTACCCGCACGACCGGCTGGAAATCTTCGTCATCGACGACGGCAGCCGCGACGACACCTGGACGCACATCGAACGCACCGCTGCACGCTACCCCAATCTCGTCACGGCGCTGCGTTTTCCGCAAAACCGTGGCAAGCGCGCCGCGCTGGAAGCGGGTTTTCGCCGCGGCAAGGGCGAGGTGATGGTGACGATCGATTCCGACAGCGTCATTGAAGCCGATACCCTGCTCGCCATGGCCGGGCCATTCCGCGACCCAAAGGTCGGCGCGGTCGCCGGCAAGGTCAGCGTGTACAACCGCGGCGCCGGCATCATCCCGCGCATGCTCAATGTGCGCTTCGTGCTGTCGTTCGATTTCCTGCGCGCCGCGCAGAGTACCTACGGCACGGTGTACTGCTGCCCGGGCGCACTCGCCGCCTATCGCACGCAAGCCGTGCGCCGCGTGCTGGAGCGCTGGGTCGGCCAGCAGTTCCTCGGCAAGCGCTGCACGTTCGGCGAAGACCGCGCGATGACCAACGACATCCTCGACGCCGGCTACGACAGCGTCTACCAGCGCGCAGGCGTCGTCCACACCATCGTGCCGGTGCAATACAAGAAACTGT
>JAFEEK010000077.1 GCA_018241165.1 Pseudomonadota bacterium | reverse complement strand
CGCGCTGGTGCGCAAGAAGGTCAGCATCGAGGAACAGGCGGCCAAGAGTTCGGTCATCGACATCAAGGACGGCGACGCCACGCGCAAGATCGGCGTGATCACGCTGCCGACCTTCTATGAGGATTTCGACGCGCGCCGCCGCGGCGACAAAAATTACAAGAGCGCCACGCGCGATGTCGCCAAGCTGCTCGACGGCCTCAAGGCGCAACACGTCGACGCGGTGCTGATGGACCTGCGCAACAACGGCGGCGGCTCGCTGTCGGAGGCGATCGACCTGACCGGCCTGTTCGTCGGCAAGGGTCCGGTCGTGCAGGTGCGCAACGCCGACGGCCGCGTCGAAGTCGGCCGCAACACGCACCAGGCCATGGACTGGAGCGGCCCGTTTGCGGTGCTGGTCAACCGCAACTCGGCCTCGGCCTCGGAAATCTTCGCCGGTGCGATCCAGGATTACGGTCGCGGCCTGATCATCGGCGAGCAGACCTATGGCAAGGGCACGGTGCAGAACCTGGTCGACCTCGACCAGATGTCGCCAAACGAAAAGCCGGCGTTCGGCGAGTTGAAGATGACGATCCAGCAATTCTTCCGCGTCGATGGCGCATCCACCCAGCTCAAGGGCGTGACGCCCGACATCGCGTTTCCGGTGACCGGCGATTTCGCCCAGAACGGCGAATCGACGAACAAGAATGCGCTGGCGTGGGCATCGATCGCCCCGGCCGAATACACCCCCACGTCGGACCTGAAATCGATCCTGCCGATGCTCAAGTCCATGCACGATGCGCGCGTGGCCAAGGAAAAACCGTGGCAGGCCTACGAGGCGGATGTAACGGATTTCCGCAAGTTGCGCGCTGAAACGACGATTTCATTGAACGAAAAAGTGCGCCGCGACGAACGCGATGCGCGCGAAAAAACCTTCAAGGAGCGGCATCCGGATCTGGCCAAAAACGATACGGCGGCGAAACCTTCCGACGCCACCGCGCAAACCGGCGACAACAGCAAGCGCGCGCATGTGGACCAGGTCAGTCCCGCCGCCGTGCAGACCGACAAGGCCGCGGTCAAGCCGCAGCCGGCCGTTCCCAATCCAAACCAGGACGACGGCCTGCAAGCCGACGAACGCAGCATCAAGACCGATCTTGCCGACGAGAAGGCGCGCAAGGCCGAGAAGGACGTGGTCCTGCACGAGGTCGCGAACATTCTCGCCGACGAAGTGAATCTGCTGAACGCCGATACCAAGCTCGCCGCGCGCGCGCTGCCGCATGCAGCGGCTGACAAGCCGGTGGATTGATTGTCCCCTTCCCCCTTCCGCAGGAAGGGGGACTGAGGGGGCTGCACTCCACGGACTTGCCCCCGCGCTTCGCGCGACCCCCTTCGTGCCGAAGGGGGTTGTTTACTTGTAGCGTGCTTTCAACATCGCATACATCGCCCGCAAACCCTGCGCCTCGCCGCCTTTCGGTCGGCCCGGGCGATCGGCATCATTCCATGCGTAGACATCCACGTGCGCCCATGCCTGGGACGCGGGCACGAAACGCTGCAGGTACAGCGCCGCGGTAATCGCGCCGGCATGTTTGGATGGTCCCGCATTGGCGATGTCGGCGATGTGGGATTCGAGCATGCGCAGGTATGGCTGCCACAGCGGCATGCGCCACAACGGGTCGGCTTCGCGCTCGCCGGCAGCGAGCACGGCCTGCGCCAACTCGTCGCGATTGGTGAACAAGGCCGGCAACTCCGGACCCAATGCCACACGCGCCGCGCCGGTCAACGTGGCGAAATCAAGGATCAGGTCGGGCTTTTTCTCGGACGCATACGCGAGCGCATCGCACAGGATCAGGCGACCTTCGGCATCGGTGTTGTCCACCTCGACGGTGATTCCGGCGCGCGTGCGGATGACTTCGCCGGGGCGATAGGCCTCGCCCGACACGGAATTTTCCACGGCCGGAATCAGCAGCGTCAGCCGCACCGGCAGTTTCGCCTGCATGACGAGGCCTGCCAGCGCGATCGCATGCGCCGCGCCACCCATGTCCTTTTTCATCCAGCGCATGCCATCGGCGGCTTTGAGGTCCAGCCCGCCGGTGTCGAAGCACACGCCCTTGCCGACCAGCACCAGGTGCGGATGACGAGCATTGCCCCAGTTCAATTCCGCCAAGCGCGGTTCGCGATGGCTGGCACGGCCGACTGCGTGGATGGTCGGGAAATTCGCACGGAGCAACGCCGCGCCTGCCCACTCACGAAATTTCGCGCGATGCCGGCGTGCCAGGGCCGCGACCTGCGCCGTCAAATCGGCGGGCCCCAGGTCCTGGGTCGGCGTATTGACGAGGTCACGCACTTGCGCAATGCCATCAAGAAATTGGCCAACAGCGCGCAACGTGCCGGCATCTACGGACAAATTGGCTGCATCACGCGCAGATTTGCGGTATTTGGCAAATCGATAGGCGCCCAATCCCCAGCCGAGGGCTGTGCGGATCGGGTCCAGCGCGATTCCAGCGTCGCTGAGTCGATATGTCCCTGTCGGCAAGGCAAACGGCAGGCCGGACAATGCGTAGACATCGTCGGGCTTGCCGATTCCCGCCAGCACCGCGCGCAACCGTCCTTTTGCGTCAGGCAGTGCGCAGATGGCGCCAGGATTGGCGCGGAACCCGCTCGCGTCGATCCATTGTTTGGTGTTGCCGCCAAGGCGGCGCGCAACCGTGTCGAGATTTGCCGTATCCGTGGCAATCAGGTCGATGGCGCCGCGGCCGGCGGTTGTCAATCCATGCATTGTCGATTCCTCAAGATGCCGTCGATTCAAGGCGTTATGCCAATGATTTGTGACGTTACATCCGATAAAGCAGGGACTATGCCAATGCGCGACTGACGACTGGAGCCACGTCAGCTTGCAGCAACCTGTCGGCAAGTTCGTGCAAGCTCTTGACGTGGATGTGAGGCGGCGCAGCGCCGATCCAGGGTGCGTCATGGCGATTGAGCCACGCGCTTTTCAGACCGGCGGCATTCGCGCCGGCGACATCGAGCTGCGCATCGTCGCCGACGTGCAAAACCGCGTCGGCGGGCAGATTCAGGCCCGTGCAGGCAGCGCGGAAGAT
>JAFEEK010000076.1 GCA_018241165.1 Pseudomonadota bacterium | reverse complement strand
CGCTGTTTCCCGTCTTCTGCAACAAATACCGCGGCCTCGTCTGTACCGACCGCGTGGCTGCCGAGTGCAAATCCACGCTGGCCGAGGCGCAGATGGCGTCCATCGACCACGCCTTCGATGCCGCTGCCGGCATGCGTGCGCACCTCGCTTGTGGTTCTGACGGGCGCGTCGCGTGCAGCGCGAGCGAGCGCCTGAGCGACCGGATGTGTGCTGCCGCACGCGAGCGCCGCGGCGAGCGCAAGCGCCTCGTCCGGATCCAGCGCATCGATGCACGTGAGGTCGAGTTCGGCGCAGGTCAAGGTACCGGTCTTGTCGAACACGGCATGCGTGGCCAGCGCCAGATTTTCGATCGCGTCGGTATGCACGACGAACACGCCGCGCGATGCCAGCACCGATAGCGCGCGCGTCAGCGCGGCGGGCACGGCGAGCGCGAACGCACAGGGGCATGAGACAACGAGTACCGCGAGCGTCGCGGTCAGTGCGCGCGCCGGATCGATGAAACTCCAGCCGATCGCGCACAACGCGGCAAGCGCGAGCACGCGTGCGACGAAACCGGCGGCGGCGCGTTCGCCGGCACGCGCCAGGCGCGGACGCTCGCTTTGCGCGCGCGCGACCAGCGCGGCGATGCCGGCGAGCGCGGTGTCGGCGCCGACGCGCGTCACCCGCGCGACGACCGGGCCGTCGAGCACCAGACTGCCGCCGACCAGCGCATCGCCGCGTGTCTTGCGCACTGGCGCTGATTCGCCGCTCAATAGTGATTCGTCGACGCGACAGGCGGCGCTTTCCAGCATGGCATCGGCGGGCACGCGTTCGCCCTGCGCGATCTGCACACGGTCGCCGACGGAGAGCTCCAGCGCGCCGATGCGCTCGATGCCGCCATCGGCGCGGATGCGATCGGCGAAGGCGGGTGCGAGCCGTGCCATCGCATCGGCGAGATTGCCGGCGCGATGGCGCGCGCGCATCTCGAGGTAACGCCCGACCAGCAGGAAGAACACGAACATGCTCACCGAATCGAAATACACCTCGCCGCCGCCGCGCAGGGCTTCGATCACGCTCGCGCCGTAGATCAGCGCGATCGCGAGCGCAACAGGAACGTCCATGCCCAGCGTGTGCGCGCGCAATGCACGAACGGCTCCGGCGAAGAACGGTGCTGCGGAATAGAACACGACCGGTGTGGCGACCAGCAGGCCAAGCCAGCGCATCGCCTCGCGCGTGGCCGCATCCATCGCGCCCCAGGCGCCGAGATAGATCGCGCTGGCGTACATCATCGCCTGCATCGCGCCGAAGCCGGCGACGGCCAGGCGCTTGAGCGCGGCGCGCGCTTCGCGCCGGCGCGCGTCGTCCAATGCTGCCGCATCCAGCGGCAGCGCCGAATATCCGGTCTGCGCCAACGCGCCGAGGATGGCGGAAAGATCGGCTCGCGCGGGATCCCACACGATGCGCGCGCGCTGCGCTGCCGCGTTCACCTGCACCGACGTGATCCCTGCGACGGCGGACAACGAACGCTCGATCAGCCACACGCAGGCCGCGCAACGGATGCCGTCGATCAGCAGCAAGGCTTCATTGTGTTTCGCATCGAGCGTACGCACGACGTGGCGCGACAATTCCGGGCGGGCCCAAGTCTGGGCGTTGCGCTGCGCGGCTTGCGGGTCGGGTGCGCGCGCCGATGGCGAACTGCGCAACCGGTAGTAGTCGGCGAGTCCGAGCTTGTCGATCCATTCCGCGGCGGCGCGGCAGCCGTTGCAGCACACCGCATGCGACACACCCGCGACACTTGCTTGCGGTGGATTGGCCGGCAGCGCTTCGCCGCAGTGCCAACATGTGCTCATGGCGATGCGTCCGGTTTCGGCGGACGCGCGACCGGTACCTTCATCACCTGCGGACCGGACACGGGCAGTTCCGGATCGGCGTAACGTTGCGCGACGATGATCAGCCAGACGCAGCCGACAATCGAGGCGATGAATACAAGCACGCCCAGCCAGACGATGCTCTGGCGATACCACGCGTGGGAGTTGTCGCGTGGCGCAGCATCACTTTGTGTTGGTCGGATCGCCATGGGACAACGAATAGACATAGGCCGCGATCACCCGGGCGTCGTTCTCGCCCAGGCGCGCTCGCCACGTCGGCATGTTGCCGCTGCGGCCATCGCGAATGGAGGTTTCCACCGATTCCAGGTCGCCGCCGTAGAGCCAGATCGTGTCGGTCAGGTTCGGCGCGCCCAGTGCCGGATTGCCCTTGCCTTCGGGCCCGTGGCAGGCGGCGCAGACAGTGAACAAAGCCTTGCCCGCAATCGCCTTCGTCGCGTCGTGCGGCGCGCCGGACAAACTCAGCACGTAGTTGGCGAGGTTCGCAACACCGGCGTCGCCGAACTGCGGTCCCCAGGCCGGCATCGCGCCATGGCGGCCGTCGAGGATGCTGGTCAGGATGGCCTTGCCGTCGCCGCCGTAGAGCCAGTCGTTGTCGGCAAGGTTCGGCGCGCCGAGCAGCATGTTGCCGTGCGCATCGCGGCCGTGGCAGGCGGCGCAGTTGTCGCGGAACAGCACTTCGCCCATCGCCAGCGCTTCGCGGTCGCCGGCGAGTTGTTCGATCGAATACTTGTCGAAGCGCTGGAACGCGGCGTCGAGGCGCGCGTCGTTGCTGGCCGTTTCGCGCGCCAGTTGTCCGTGCGAGGTCCAGCCGAGCGTGCCCTTGTGGTTGCCGAATCCCGGAAACAGCACCAGGTAGCCGAATGCGCCAAAGAACATCGCGAAGGAAATCACGAGCCACCAGGTCGGCAGGCGCGCCAGGCCTTCGCGTATCGCGCCGTGCGCCCAGACGTGGCCGGTGGTGCCGTCCGGAAGAGTCGGGATCTTCGCGCGCGGCGCCCACAGGAACAGGAAAAACGTGATGCCCATGTTGAGCACCACCAGGAACATCACCCACAGCGACCAGGCATTGCTCATGGCTTGTCCTCCGTGGCGATGGCGGCGGCATCCTCGTCTTCCATTGGCATGCGCGCCAGGGCGTTGAACGTACGCTTGTGGTATGGCAGCCAGGCCCAGATCCAGATGCCGATGAAGGCAATCATCATGGCGATGATGAAGAAGCCTGCGATTTCGCCCCAGATCGGATTCATGGCGCACCCCCGTCGGATGCGGGCGCCGCTGACGCAGATGCCGGCTTCTGCGGCTCATTGTCGATGCCCAGGCCTTGCAGGTAGGCG